>JAQBRK010000045.1 GCA_028286505.1 Parcubacteria group bacterium | reverse complement strand
ACGCGGTGCGAAAAGAAATCCGATTTGAGTCCCTCGACGAAATCCTGGGTACCGAGCGTTGAGGTGTGGGCGTCGGACAGTTCCGCAAGCCATCCGGGTACGTCAGAAGTACTCTTGCTCTTCTTGGCGGGTCCTTTAACCGGTTCGGGCGTGGCTACGGGGGTAGTCGGACGCCTGAAGTTAAGGAGGGTCGGTACGAGATCCCGAATCCACGGTATGGAAAGGCGTTGGAAGGCGCCCTTCGGAGCGGCTTTACCGAGCACTTTGTACGACATGTGCGAAGCAATACCGAACTGCGCGCGCTGATGCATGTCCTTCGTTCGTATCTGTGTCTCCACGATGCCCGCCTCTGGCGTGAGAACGGTGGTATGCAGCGACTGGTAACCGTTTGGCTTCGGGAAGGCTATGTAGTCCTTGAACTCGCCCGGGAGAGGCTTCCAGAGCGAATGAATGACCCCGAGGACGGTGTAGCAGTCATCAACCGTAGGCACCAGTACGCGGAGCGCTGCGATGTCGTGAATCTGGGTGATGTCGTCGTTCTTGCGCTTCAGTTTTTGATGCAAGCTCCACAGACCCTTCATGCGAATGCTCGTGGAGAAATCGCGAACGCCTTTGCGTGCAAGAGCATGCTGCAACTCTTTTTGAGCGCGAGCGAGACCTATTTCGGTCTCCTTGCTCTTGAGCTTACGCACTTCGAGTGCGTGCTGGTACGCATCGGGGTCAACGGCAGGAAAGGAAAGGTCTTCCAGCTCACGCTTCATGCGTCCGATACCGAGTCGGTCGGCGATGGGTGCGTAGATCTCAAGCGTTTCAAGCGCGATGCGCTTACGCTTGTGTTCCGGGACGTGTTCGATGGTCGTCATGTTGTGATACCGGTCGGCGAGCTTGATGATGAGTACGCGAATATCCGCGGACGTGGCCACCAAGAGACGCCGCAGACTTTCCGCATGACGTTCGCCTCCCTGGTACTTATGCTTACCGAGCTTGGTCACGCCTTCCACGAGGAACAGGACTTCTGCACCGAATTCTTTCTCGACTTCTTCTGACGTTGCTTTGGCATCTTCGATGGCGTCATGGAGAAGCGCGGCGGCGACCGTTTCTGCGTCCATGCCGAACTCGGCGAGATATCTCGCTACTGCCGTCGGATGTATGAAATACGGTTCGCCCGAGTAGCGGGCGTGGCCTTCGTGCGCTTTTTGCGCGAATACGTACGCTTTTTCTATCAAAGCGGTTTCCTCCGGAGTGAGATTGCTCATGTGAGCAAGGATTTCTTTGACGGTCGTCATAGCTCGAAGCAAGTATATCACTCGGCCCGTAAGCGCAGCTTTGTGGCCTATTACGTCACGTATGCGCCGACTCGCGCACATCAGCTCGACTTATTTCAGGTAGTCCGCGGCTTCCTCTACGGTGAAGGTTGCAGGGTCAACATTTTCAGGAAGATAGATGCGACGCAAACCTTTCTTTAGGAAGTGTCCCGCTTTCGATTTGTAGAGGGTAAGCAATTTGCCGGACTTCGGGTGCTTGCCGAGGTCACGCACGAGGTCAACGCCCTTGGGCGGTTGCTTGGGAATGGCGAGAAGCGCGACGGCTTCTTCGAAGGAGATAGTGTACGGGTCACCTTTCTTGATGGAGCGGAATTCGCCGTTATGTGCGATGAACGGTCCGAAGCGTCCCGTGTTTGCAGCGATAGGCTCGCCGGTATCAGGATGATTCCCGAGGGTTCGGGGTAGCGAAAGATACTTTACGGCGTCCTCAAGCGTTATCGCGGAGGCATCGACTCCTGCAGGGATGCTCGCGCGTTTCAGGTTCTCCTTCGGCTTCTTTGGTTTCACTTTACGAGGCTTGCCTGCTTTGGTGAGGAGTACCTCCTGAGGAGCCTCTTCTAGCAGTCCCAGGTTCATTTCCACATACGGTCCAAAGCGTCCCGCTTTTACATATATAGGAGCGTTCTCGGTAGGGTGCATGCCAATGGGCTCGTCTGATTTCAGTTCCGAACCATCCTCCTGGCGAGCGCCGGTACACTCGGGGTACCGCGTACAGCTCATAAAAATGCCGCCGCGACCGAGCTTGAATTCCATAGGAGCACCGCAGATAGGGCAGACGAATTCCGCGGGCACCGCGCCAAGCGAGGTGGCCTTTGGCAAATCTTCTTTCGCGTCGACTGCTTTCTTGAACGGACCATAGAATTCGCGAAGCGTTGGCTCATAGGCGCGCTCGCCCCGCGCAATCTCGTCGAGCTCATCTTCCATCTCTGCGGTGAACGTATCGCTGATGTATTCCGCAAAATGCTCCTCGAGGAACCCGGACACCACCATGCCGGTCGCGGTTGGCGTAAGGGTGCGTCCGGTCTTATCTACGTACCCGCGGGTGACGATGGTGTTCATCGTGGACGCGTAGGTAGAAGGGCGGCCGATGCCGCGCTTTTCGAGTTCCTTGATGAGCCCGGCTTCGGTGTAGCGGTTGGGTGGTTCGGTCTGCTTCTCCAGGCTTCCGAGCGCTATGAGGTCGAGCTTGTCGCCTTGCGCAAACTTCGGAAGCTCCACGTCCTCTCCGCGGGCACGCGTATCAAGCGCAAGCCAGCCCGGGAATATCACGCGCGAACCGTTCGCGCTGAAGAGAGGAATATCGGCGTCGGCTTCTATCTTGACGCTCGTGCGAAGTACTGCGGCGGATGCCATTTGAGACGCGATGGCGCGGATGCGGATGAGTTCGTAGAGGCGGTGTTGGTCGGGCTCTGCTCCTGCGTGGTCGCGTGACGGTTCCGTAGGGCGAACGGCTTCGTGAGCCTCCTGAGCATTCTTGCTTTTTGTCTTGTAGGCACGTGCCTGCACATATTTCTCTCCGAATTCGCTCTTGGCGACCGCAGCAAGCTTACCAACTGCTTCTTTGGAAAGATTCACAGAGTCGGTACGCATGTAGGTAATATGACCGGCTTCATAGAGTTTCTGAGCGGCACGCATGGTGCGGCTCGGCGAGAATCCGAGGCGCGTGGAAGCTGCCTGTTGCAGGGTAGAGGTAGTGAACGGAGGACGTGGATGTCGCTCTTGGGCGGACTCGTTCACGTCCGCGACTTTCCATTTCGCTTTTTCACCGAGCGTTACGATACGAGTCGCTTCCGCGCTGTCTGCAGGCTGCACCGAACAGACGGCAGGGAATTCCATAGCGTCTTTTCCTAGGGTCTTGAAACGCGCATCGATAACGTAAAAGATCTCGGGAATGAAAGCTTTTATTTCGCGCTCGCGCTCGGCAAGTATGCGGAGTGCCGGTGATTGCACACGACCGGCAGAAAGGCCGTAGCGAACCTTTTTCCAAATGACGCCGGAAAGGTCATAACCCACGAGGCGGTCGAGCACGCGACGTGCCTCCTGCGCGTAGCGAAGGTTCTCGTCGATAAGGCGTGGGTGGGCGAGCGCCTCCTCCACTGCAGCCTTAGTGATTTCATGGAAGACTACGCGCTTCGGCTCCTTGAGTCCCACAGCCTCTTTGATATGCCAGGAAATAGCTTCGCCCTCGCGATCGGGGTCGGTCGCAAGATAGATCTCGCTTGCAGTCGATGCGGCCTTCTTTATTTTCTCGATGACGTCGCGCTTATCGGGCGATACCACGTAGCGCGGCTTGAAGCCGTTCTCGATGTCCACCGCGTCCTTATTGCTCTTCGGAAGGTCGCGCACGTGACCGACGGAAGCAAGTACTTCGTACTCTTTTCCGAGGTACTGTTGAATAGTCCGCGCCTTTGCGGGCGACTCGACGATGAGGAGTATCTTGCCGGTCTTCGTTGCCATATATAGGTATGCATAGCGCGCGTACCTATATATAGTCAAGGACAGTCGTTTGAATTCCTCCATCCGTGTCGTTGTTTTCATCGTTCGAACACTCGTCGTACTTCAAGTACGAGTCGCGTTCTCGCTCTTCAACGCCTCGCATCTGAAGTTTTGAAACGACTGCCGCATACGAATGCAAAAGTCCGCGGCGCTGGCCACGGACTCCTTTGCTACTTGCGTGCGGTCAGGATTAGATTTCTTCTGATCCTGATGGCTACGTAGGCCAGGTGCGCCATTGAGCGGAACAAGAAGAGGACGCCGAAAAAGAACCATCCACCGATTGCCGGCCACAGAACGTCGTGTTCACGTACCGGAAGCTCGTGCAGTCTGACGAGAACGAACATGACTGCAAGCATGCCTTCGCCCAGAAGAAGAACGAATAGTATGATGCCCGTCAGCCACGCCTTGCCGAGCCACCGAAACGGCAAAGGCAGGAGCGAAGTTTTGGAACAGATCCAGTACGGGTAGATAAGAACTGAAGACAGAAGCAGCAGGGCGTTGGCCATGATGCACTCCTTTGTCATTGGTACTGTTTCAGTTATACCGCTCGTAGCTTTGCTCGTAAATCCTATATACGGCGCCAGGCGCCGAATTCCTCGCGTGCGATTCGAAGGTCAAGTAGCGGGAGTGCGTGAGTCGTTACGAAAGTTCCACATGAACAGGATTATGGTCTGAACCGTATCGCACGGGAGTGACACTTGCCGACTTTACCTTCAGGGTATTCGACACGAGTATATGATCGAGTTGAGTCTGGGCCGCGCGGTGCGTAATTCTTTTTTGCAGTGGGTTCACGAGCATATGTTTTGTGAAGAACTTTTCCGCCCACGCACGTTCTTTCCATGGGAAAAGTGCGTCCGTAAGGGTCGCTCCAAAGAACCAACTCGGTATACTCACGAAATAGGTATCAAAAATATTTAGATCCGCACCGATGAGTATGGGCAGTTCCGTCGATAGTGCACTAAATATAGTGTTGAGTTCGCTTCTACGAGCGCTTGAACCATGTATGGTCAGATGAGCTGATACGACTTGCACGCTCCCGACATCAGGGATGTCTACACGCGCAAGTAAATGATTTCGATTGCCCGACGTTCTGGTCCATTGCCATATATGGAAGAATCTCAGTATGGCCGTCGTTATGCGCTCACGAAGAATAGGTTTTTCGAACCAATTAGGAACGGTAATATTTGCCGCAGCGGCAATAGGATAGCGCGATAGCAGTACCGAAAGCGTCTGGCGATGAACACTATCGCGTCTGACAAAGTCGTACTCTACCGCACTGGCTACGTGGTAGGGAAGAGTCTTTAGGCGCTCGAGAAATACATCGGGGACTTCCTGAAGACAGAATAGATCGAAGTTCGCAGTACGTATGAAATCGAAAGCCCTTTCCAATTCCTTGTTCTCATAGAGCACATTCCAGGAGTAGACATTCATGCCCTGCATTATACTGCGAGTCCTTCCTTGCATCTCTATCTATACCCGGCGCCACGCGCCGAACTCTTCGCGGGCGATGCCTTTAAGCTCGAGCGTCACGAGAGCGGTAAGTGCGTCACCGACGCTGAGCTTCGAAAGTCGCACGGCGTCGTCGCGACTGAGAGGTTGTTCAAGAAGTTCGTAGAGCGTCTTCTCATTGCCTTCGAGCCTGATGGTCGAGACTTCTCCCTCAAGACGCGGCGTGATGTGTAACGCTTCAAGTATATGAAGTGGGTGAGTAACAAGTGTCGCTCCGAGGCGCAAGAAAAGGTGCGAGCCGAAACCATGCGGGTCGCCGATGCGATGCGGCACACAGAGCAGGTCGCGATTATATTCAGACGTAAGTCGGGCGGTGATGAGCGTACCTGACTTGTCGCCGGCTTCTATCATGAGGACGGCATTCGCCATGCCAACCATGATGCGATTGCGCGAAGGGAAGTCATACGAGTGCGGAAGATAGTCAGATTCATGCTCTGACATAAGTGCACCACCACTCGCGAGAATATCCTTGGCGAGTCCCAAATTAGTGCGTGGAGAAATGGCGCCGTCTCCTATGCCGGAACCGGGTATCGCGATGGTGTGGAGCCCTGCGGCAAGCGCCGCGCGATGTGCAGCGGCATCTGCCCCAAGCGCCAGACCCGAGATTATTGAAATGGGGTAACCGGCAAGTCCTGCAATGAGTTTGTTGCACGCTTCGCGTCCATAGCTCGTAAGCGCCCGCGAGCCGACGACGGCCAAGTATTTCGTGCCGG
>JAQBRK010000044.1 GCA_028286505.1 Parcubacteria group bacterium | reverse complement strand
CAGACACATGCTGCGTGATGCCGCCGGCTTCGCCTGCGGTTACGTTTGCCTTACGGATGTAATCGAGCAGGGAAGACTTTCCGTGATCGATGTGACCCATAACGGCCACGATGGGTGGTCGGGTGCTGCTTGCCATAATAGTCTCACTATCCCACAAAATCATCAATTTTCAAAATAATCGCTACTATGCGATCAGCGAACGCACTAAAATCCTAAAAGATCTGCATTGAGGTAACATCTCTCGCCCGAAGTCAAAATGTTAATCGTACCTCCTAGCTTAGAGCACAGGGTGTAGCGAGCACTAGAAAAAGAAAGCACCCACAGGATTATGGCAATGAAGAAAAGTAACTCTTTATATTTTAAGTTGACTCGATAAGCCTGAACGGCTAAGAATGAGATAAGAAGCGCAATAAACAAAAAAATAAACCACCAATTTGCAACTGGAGCGATAAGTGTGAATCGGCTTTCTAAGGTAGAAATTGCTACTCCTGCAAACAATAGAACTGCCAGATGCAACCACCACTTGAGTTTGCGCATGTGGCTAATTGTAACTTAAATCGATAGTATTTGGTCATGTTTAACAAACGCCGTATCTATCTCGACTGGGCGGCAAGCGCCCCGGTCTCCGAGCGTGCAGCCCGCGTATTCGCGGAAGCGCTCCGTGCATATGGCAACCCGAGCGCGCTTCATACCGAAGCGCGCCAGGCGAAAGAAGTTCTGGAAGCCGCGCGTACTACTATTGCGCGCCTTACCGAAGTAAAGACCGACGGCGTCGTGTTCACCTCGGGTGCGACCGAAGCGAACGCGCTTGGCATACTGGGCGCCGTGCGCGCCAAGGGAGTACGAGGCGCGCACGTGCTTTATCATCCGGCTCAGCATGCGTCCGTTATAGGAGCTATCGAGATGCTCAAAAGCGAAGGGGCAGAAACGGAAGAGCTCCAGCTTGCGAACCTTACAAGTCAGTTACGTGCGGAGACCGTGCTGGTGACACTTGATGCGGTGTGCGGAGAAACAGGAACCCGATACGACACGCTTGCAGTTCGACGACTGCTTGATGAGCACGCGCAAAAAGGTGGCCAGAAAATTCTCTTTCACGTGGATGCCAGTCAAGCCGCACTTACCGAGCAGCTAACGCTTGCTCATCTGGGGGCCGATATGATGACGCTCGATGCGCAGAAGGTGGGGGCGGTGCGTGGTATCGGCGCGCTCATTCTAAGGCAGGGAATTACGCTTGAGCCGCTTATGCGGGGCGGCGGACAGGAGGGACGACGACGGCCGGGAACCGAGAGCCCGGCGCTTGCGAGTGCGTTCGCTACCGCGCTTACCGAAGTCCAGGAGGGACGCATGAAGTTTCGCGAGCGAAGCGAGCGGATGCGGGAGGCGCTCCTACAAAATATCTCGGGAATCTCGAACCTTGTGGTGAACGAGACCGAAATGAAAGTCCCGCACATCCTGAACGTCTCACTACTTGGGCGAGATACCGACTATGCCGTCATGCTCCTTGATAAGGAGGGATTCGCGGCCTCCACGAAGAGTGCGTGCGAAACCGATGAAGAAGGCTCACGGGCCGTGCAGATACTGACGAGCGACTCCGCGCGTGCGACCTCGACGCTCCGCGTATCGTGGGGCCCGACCACAAGCGAGCGAGACCTCGCGAGCTTCGCGGAAGCTCTAGTGCGTACGGTTCGTTTCTTGGATGAGAACGCGATATAATGAATAGGTTCAAAAGGCTTCAGATGCGAGGCGCGGGAAATCTAGCGAAAGAGACGTATCAGATATACGGCGAGTGAGCTAGTAGGGACCCGCAACAAAGCAGGTGAGGATTTTGGGCCTATTCATACCATGAACCTCGAAGATCTAAACAAGACCCAACTCCTTCTGCTCACCGTACTGGTGAACTTCGTCACTTCTATCGCGGTGGGCGTTCTCACGGTGTCGCTTCTCGACCAGGCGCCACCGACCATCACCCAAACCGTGAACCGCATCGTCGACCACACGGTAGAAACCATCGCGTCATCGACACCGATTCAGGCAATCATTCCGGCACCACAGCAACCACAGACCGTTGTCATTCATGACGAAGACCTGCTCACCGCGGCGCTTGCGGCGAACAGCTCGCGCACGGTCACGCTCTACATTCGCTCGACCTCGACTCCTGCGATAGCAATCGGCACCTATCTTCCGAAAGCGCGCGCGGTCGCAACGGCGACCGCAGTCGAGCTTCCGCGCGAAGCGATCGTCGTGTTCGCGGATGGTTCTTCCGCCCCGGCATCGCTTTCGAAACCGGGCGCGTCGATAACCATCTACGGATTCTCCGATACCGCAAAGCTTCCGAAGGTCGCGGTCCCGCTGCTCATCGCAAAAGCCGATTTGAAGCAGGGTCAGAGCGTGCTGGCGGTCGGGCAGGGCGGTAGTGCACTTACGGGCATCGTTTCCAAGATTGACGACACGATTCATACAAGCCTCACGAACGTGTCCGTAGGCTCTGCAGCAGTGAACAGCTCGGGCAATATCATCGGCATAGCACTCGATTCCACCGGTACCTTCGCGACGGCAGACAAGATAAATATCCTTTTGAACGCAACTTCGACCCCGTCCCAGTAGTAGTAACAACATACCCTATGCCTCCCTTCAAAAACTTCACCACCAAAGCAAAGGAAGCCATACGAAAAGCCCACGAACTCGCCATAGAGCGAGGCCAAAACCATGTCAGCCCGCTTCACTTGCTCGCGGCGCTTATCCATCAGGAGGAAAGTATGGTGTTTTCAGTACTCGATCGCATGGAGGTGGACACCATGCTTCTTGCCGATACCGTCCTCGAGACCCTCGAAGCTCCCGAGACGAACGCAACGCTTTCGCCTTCCTACCAGCTCTATCTCACACCGGACCTAGCAAGCGCACTTGAGTCGGCCGGCAAAGTCGCGGCACGCATGAACGATTCCTTCATCGGCACCGAGCATCTTTTCGTAGCCGTGCTTGAGAACCCGGGTCCTGCAACCGATGTCATCAATCGCTTCAAGATAGACGACGAGACCGTACTCGCGGTCCTGAAGGAACTTAAATCGACCAAGGACGGTCATGTGGGAGAGCAGAAGCGTTTCCGTGCGCTCGCGAAGTACACGCGCAATCTCACGAAGATGGCAGCCGACAACGCGCTTGATCCCGTCATCGGCCGTGACCAGGAAATAAATCGCGTCATACAAATTCTGTCCCGACGTACGAAGAACAATCCCGTGCTTATCGGTGAAGCCGGCGTGGGTAAGACCGCTATCGCGGAAGGGCTTGCCGCACGCATGGCGTCCGGTGACCTTCCGGAGTCCCTCAAGGGTAAGGAGCTTCTTTCGCTCGACCTCGGTCTCATGATCGCGGGCACGAAGTATCGCGGTGAATTCGAGGAGCGCATGAAGAGCGTGATGAAGGAAGTTGAGAAGGCGCAAGGGAAGGTCATTCTCTTCGTGGACGAGCTACACACGCTCGTAGGAGCAGGCGCCGCAGAGGGCGCGATGGACGCCTCCAACATGCTGAAGCCCGCGCTCGCCCGCGGCGAGTTCCGTCTCATCGGCGCTACCACCCTCAAGGAGTACCAGCAGCACATCGAGAAGGACACCGCGCTCACGCGCCGTTTCCAACCGGTCTTCGTGAACGAACCGTCGCTCGAAGACGCCGTCGCCATTCTTCGCGGACTACGCGACAAGTACGAGCTCTTCCATGGCGTACGCATCACCGACGGTGCCATCGTTTCGGCCGTCGACCTTTCAAGCCGTTACATCAGCGATCGTTTCCTTCCGGACAAGGCCATCGACCTTATCGATGAGGCCGCATCCGGCCTTCGCATTGCGCTTGAAAATAAGCCGCCACTTCTAGAAGAAACCGACCGTCGCATTCGTCGTCTTGAAATAGAGCGACAGGCAATGCAGAAGGATATTGAAGGGGAGCACGGCAAGGAAATGAAGGAGCGCATCAAGAATATCGATATCGAAGTCGCCGATCTTCGCGAGAAAACGGGAGAACTCGAGCTGAAGTGGAAGAACGAGAAGGAAGTGCTCCAATCCATTCGTGCCATCAAGGGCGATTTGGAAAAGCTCCGCATACAAGCCGACAACGCGGAAGCGATAGCCGACCTCGGCGTTGCTGCCGAAATCCGTTACGGACGCATTCCGCTTCTCGAGAAGGAACTCGATACGAAGACGAAGCGTTTGAAGACCCTTCAGAAGTCCCGACGCGTGCTCCACGAGGAAGTCACCGAGCATGAAATTGCGGGAGTGGTTTCCCGCTGGACCGGTATCCCCGTTTCCAAAATGCTCGAAGAAGAAGCAGCGAAGCTCGCTCGCATGGAAGACACGCTCAAGTCTGCGGTCATCGGCCAGGACGCAGCCGTGAAGGCCATTACGGATGCCGTGAAGCGCTCGCGCGTAGGTATCGCCGACCCGAACCGCCCTATCGGCTCCTTCCTCTTCATGGGTCCTACGGGCGTTGGAAAGACCGAGCTCTCGAAGAAGCTCGCCGACTTCATGTTCAACGATAATGAAGCGCTCGTGCGCGTGGACATGTCGGAATTCATGGAGAAGCATTCGGTCTCGAAGCTCATCGGAGCTCCTCCGGGCTACGTCGGGTACGAAGAGGCGGGCTCGCTCACCGAGCGCATCCGTCATCGTCCGTACGCCGTGATTCTTTTCGACGAAATCGAGAAGGCGCATCCCGAGGTCTTCAACATCCTTCTGCAGGTGCTCGATAACGGTCACCTCACCGACGGTAAGGGCCGCAAGGTGAACTTCAAGAACACCATCATCGTTCTGACTTCGAATATCGGCGCGGAGTTCATCGACCGCATGGCGAACATAGGCTTCGGCCATTCTGCCGCAGACGACGTCGCGCAGTACGAGCAAGTGAAGGAGAAAGTACTCGTTGCGCTCAAGGACCGCTTCCGCCCCGAGTTCCTCAACCGTCTCGACGAGATAGTCATCTTCGACGTACTTGGAAAGGAGACGCTCGCGGGTATCGTGGAGAACCAAGTAAAAGATGTTATTGCTCGCCTCGCCGGCAAGCGCATCTCGCTCGCTGTTGCTCCTGAAGTGCGCGCGTGGCTTGCGGACAAGGGCTACAACCCGCAGTACGGCGCGCGCCCACTTAAGCGCGCCATCCAGGACAAGATACTTACTCCTATCGCGTCCTATATGGTCTCCCAGGGCATGATGGAAGGTGGTACGGTGAATGTCACCATGAAGAATGGCGAACCGCACTTCGAGGTTAAGAAGGCTGCCGCTAAGCGCAGTAAAAAAGTACTCGTAGAAGCGTAAGTGAAAAGGCGGTCCCGTAAGGACCGCCTTTCGCTTGTATTGGATACGAGGCTTCAGGCCAAGGGTCGGAGATGCTGTTTCAGCCAATCCACGACT
>JAQBRK010000021.1 GCA_028286505.1 Parcubacteria group bacterium | reverse complement strand
TCCACATCATTCACACCCCCTTCCTCACTCCCGGTACGCACACCATTTCCTTCACCGTCGACAACGCTCCGGTTGCAGGATCCGATGGACTCTCCAACCCTGCAGGACTTCTCTACAAGCTCACCCTGAACGGCACGAGCTGCGGAACGCCTGCACCAACCGAACCTACAACCATCAAGGTCCATATCCTCAAGTACCTCAAGTCAGGTGAGGGCGAAGTAGCCGCATCGGGCGAACTTCCTTCCTTCCCGATGGCTTCGAGCTGGAACGCCTCCAACATAGGTGCCGGTAACGGTACCTATTCCCTTAGCGCGGCAGGCTACGGCCAGGGACCGTATGCAGCCGACACGGCGAGCATGAGCGCGCCAGCCGACTACGCCACGAACGAAGTTACCGATGGTAGCCCCGTTCTTCCTATAGGAGCAGCCTGCGAAGCAGGGAAGTATCGTCTCGTCGGCTATCAGTCCGGTAATACGCTTGAGGAAGCTCTTGCGAGCACCGCGTCCGAAACCGCACCTAACTTTACGGGCCTCAACCATGACAAGTACGTCGTCGTCGAGAATGAGAAATGTTCGGACACCCCGGCTCCTCAGACCTCCGCAGTAACGCTCTGTAAGTTCAATGATCAGCAGCAGCCGCTCGCGGGTTGGAACCTCACTCTTACGGGCGAGCACGTTCAGGACCTTTCCGTTGATTCGACGAATTCCGCGGGCGTGAACTCGAACCCGCTTGCCGCAGGTGTCTCCTATCTCGCAACCGCGCTCGGTACCTGGACCAACCAGGGCGGCGCTAATCCTGTCGATGCAGAATACTCGACCACCGACGGCTGGGCTACTCACATGGACGGCTACACCGGCTATGGTGCAGGCATCCTCGAGACCGAAATAAATCAGACCGACGGCAACTGGGGGCCCTACAACAACGCTCACAGTTACGCGCAGTCCTTCATCCAAGGCACGAACGCCCCGGCTAACTTCCGCATCTTCGACGGCGACACCGGTACCCACGTTCAGAACGAGGGCTGGTTCGGCGACAACAACGGTTCCGTCGCTATCGGCCTTTTCAAGGGGTACGCAGGAATAACGAGTGATAACGGATGTGTCACCTTCAGCAACGTTCCCTACGGCGCTTACACGGTAGGAGAGACGGCACAGGACAATTGGTCAACCGTATCCGGAACGGGTCCCGTAACGGTAGACAGCGCGACCGAGACCTTCAATGTGGTCAACCACTACACCGCGCCGAAATACCGTGTTCACATCTTCAAGTATCTCGATAACGGCCAGACCGTTACGCAGATCCCTAACGACTCGACTGCACCTCAGTTCCCGATGATTGCGCAATACGCTATCGCGGGCGTGTACACCAACCTCAATCCGGGTGACGGCTTCATCCTCGGTAACGGAGGAGGCGCAGGTGGTAGCGATGACGGACTTCTGTTCGCCGCTAACACCATTCCTCTTTCTGCAGGCGACACCTACGGTGCTCATGAAGTGACGGGCGGAGAGAGCCCGGTAGTAGCAAGCGCTGAACTCTGTTCGGCAGGGAAGTACTTCCTCGAGGGCTATAAGGTCGGCGACACGCTTTCGGCTGCACAAGCGGCAGAAATGACCCTGACGTCTCCTAACTTCGAAAGCGTTTCGAAGGACGAGTACGTAATCGTCGTTAACAAGGCATGCGATACGACGCCTCCTCCTCCAACCACGCTTAAGGTACACCTCTACAAGTACCTTTATAACGGTGATGGTGGCTACAATCAGGTTCAGGACAACTTCTCCGGACCTCAGTTCCCAATGGTCTCTACATGGATGACCAGCAACCTTAACGGAGGAGCTACTTCAAGCTCACCGTACGTACTCGGTAACGGTCATGGCGGGGCAGCATTCACCTGGGCGGCGGATACCGCACCTATGAATGCACCGGCGAATTACGAATCGCATGAAGTAACCGATGGCAGCGTCGTCGTTGCGAGCGCGAACGAATGTACGGCAGGCAAGTACTACCTTGTGGGATACCGGAACGGCTCCTCGCTGCTTGCAGCAGAGTCGGCTCCGATTACTTCGAGCCCTACGAGCTACTTCGGCATCACCTCTGACCAGTACGAAATCGTACTCAACCGCGCTTGTCCGAGCGGACCGGTTATTACCAACACGAACGAGACCATCGTCGTGAAGGCAGCTGACCTTGCCGCAACCTTCGTGGACGTCATGAACGACCCTACGAAGTGGTTCTTCTACAACGACAACAGCGACACTATCAATGATGCGCTCGGTTCGTTCGTGAACGGCCCAGCGACCGCACCAGCCGGTAGCGGTAGCGCGCAGATAATGGACGATGCGGTAAACAATCGCATCGACCTCGCAACCTATGGTTTCGCAGGAACCAAACTCTCGGATATCAAAACTTTGGCGTTCAGCGCGTACTCTCATTCGGGAGTAGCCGGCGCGACCGAATCCCCATTCATGGTCTTCAACGTCGACTTCGATGGTAGCGACACCTGGCAGAAGCGTATGGTCTTCGTACCATCCGACAACGGTGGCGTTCCTCAGGACACGTGGAATACCTATGACGCCATCAACTCCGGTGCGGCGATGTGGGTCTATTCGGGTGCGGTGTGGCCAGGTTCGGTTATCCCGGGCACCACGCCTCGCACGTGGAGCGACATCCTCGCTGCGTACCCAAACGTTCGAGTGCGCGTATCCGACGGCTTCATGGGAGTTCGCGTAGGTGAGCCGGGACCAACTAACTACATCGGCAACATCGATAAGTTCGTTATCGGCGTACAGACCGGCAGCAACATCGACACGAAGACCTTCGACTTCGAGCCAACGGCTCTTACGCAGTCATCTTCGACCGTTGTCGTTAAGGCGGCAGACCTCGAAACCACCACCGACATCCCGACGGCAGCTACCAACAACTCCAGCAAGTGGTTCTTCTACAACGATACGATCGATGCAATCAACAATGCACTCGGTTCCTTCGTCACCGGCCCAGCGACCGCACCGGCCGGTAGCGGTAGCGCAGAGATGACCGACGGAGCAACTCCGAACGACCGTATCGATATCGCCACCTATGCATTCTCGGGCGTGAAGCTCGCCGACCTCACCTCGCTTGCCTTCAGCGCGTACTCCCACTCGGGAGTAGCGGGAGCGACCGAATCTCCGTACCTGGTATTCAACGTCGATTTTACCGGCGTATCGGGAGCGTTCCAGAAGCGCCTCGTGTACGTCCCTTCGGACAACGGAGCGGTACCGCAAGATGCATGGAATACCTACGACACGATTAACGGCGGCGCAGGCAAGTGGGTGTACTCGGGTGCAACGTGGCCGGTAACCGGTCAGCCGGGCACGACCGCAAAGACCTGGGCGCAGATTCTTACCGACTATCCGAACGCACGCGTTCTTCCGCTCGGAGGACTCATGGGAGTTCGCGTCGGTGAACCGGGACCGACCAACTACACCGGAGACGTCGATAAATTCGTCATCGGCATTCAGACGGGAACGAACGTGCAGACTACAACCTATGATTTCGAGCCGACGGCTCCGCCAACGACCGGCGGTCCACAAACCTTCAGAAGCCATTCAAGCTCCAGCAGCTCGGGTGGAAGCGTGCTCGGTGCATCAACCTCGAATCCTCAAGTGCTCGGCGAGTCCTGCGGCCTCTACATGGAGAAGCACCTGCGCCTTGGCAGCCCTCTGAACGATGTCGAGCAGGCTAAGAAGATTCAGGCCTTCCTCAATAAGTGGATGCAGACGAGTCTTCCTATTACCGGCTTCTTCGGTCCGATGACGACCGCAGCCGTGAAGGCCTTCCAGTCGAAGTATGCGGACCAGATCCTGAAGCCATGGGGTATCACGAGCCCTACGGGTATCGTGTACTACACGACCTTGCATCAGATCAATATGCTCGAGTGCCCGGAACTGACCCTCGCGCTTCCGCCGCTCGTCGAGTGGTCCCAGAACCCGAACGCTCAGTAGTCGTCTTGAGCAGCCCATAAAGAAAGCCCTTCTCGCGAAGGGCTTTCTTTATGCACCACCACCCCCTTGTCAGAAGAGGAAACTTGTTATATAAAATAATCATGGTCAAATTGAAGCCGGGTCACCGCCTCCCTCTGCTCGTCCTCGCGGGCGAGTGGGCGGCCATCGGCGCCCTTGCGGTCATTCTCCTCGTATTCCTCGCGTCCACCCTCGACGGACTCATCATCCGTGATGGCCAGGGCGCGGCCGTCATAACCTCCATGCTGGTGGACCTTGCGAACACCGACCGCGGCAGCAACTCCGTGGGCGAGCTCACGACAAGCGCCACCCTTACGGCCATCGCTCAAGCCAAGGCAAACGACATGGCAGAGAAAGGATACTTCGCGCACACGTCGCCCGAAGGGCATAGCCCGTGGTACTGGTTCCAGAAGGGAGGCTACACATTCTCCTATGCGGGAGAAAATCTTGCGGTTGACTTCTCGGACTCCGCCGATGTGGAGCGCGCCTGGATGAACTCTCCGACGCATCGTGCGAACCTTTTGAACCAGCACTTTACGCAGATAGGCATCGCGACCGCCGTGGGCACCTATCAGGGCCGCACGACCACCTTCGTGGTCCAGGAATTCGGCACCCCCACTTCGGCAAGCGTAGCGAACGCACCACGGACCACCACCGTTCCCGAGAAGCCGACCGAGATCGCACTAGCCACAACGAAGCCCGAGCCGGTTCTTGGAGCAACGACCGAACCGAAGCCCGTCGTGCCGCCGGCACCAAAGCTCGCCGCTGCCACCAAACCGGCAGTAACGGCTCCGAAGCCCCAAGCTGCAGCCCCCGCAGCGTCCACCACCGCCTCGTCAGTAGCCACTACCACTGCGGTTGCAGCAACGCGCATCGTGCCGCCGGCCGCCCAGCCTGAGGGCTTACAGGCGCTCTGGCAGGTATTCGCCGCTTCGCCTAAGACAACGCTCCGGTACGCCTATTACGTATTCGGCCTGTTGATTCTCATAGCCATCGTTCTTGAAACCGGTCTTGAGCTGAAGCGCCATCATCTGCGCCACGTCGGGCTCGCGTTCGGCTTACTGCTTGCGATGGCCGGACTTTTCATGACGGCGGACCAGTTGGTATTCACCGATCCCATCATTGTCGACAGCGGTGCTTCTTCCGGGGCGGTCTAATACGCTATACTTTTCCTATTATGGTTCGCTTCCTGATTATCCTTGCCGTCCTCATACTCGCTTTGTCGTTCTTCGGCATCTCCATTCGGGCCATCGTGCAGTCGCCGACCGGTCACGACAACTTTACCTTCGTTTGGGAGCTCATTAAGACCGGATGGCATATTTTGGCCGGTTGGTTCCATGTCATCGTAGTCACCATTCAGTCGGTGATTCCGGGCTAGAAATTCGATACAATAAACTGGCCAACTTGTCCAAGATACGGCTTAATCAGGCCATATATTTGACAGCCTGCCCAGTGGAAAACACCCCTTGACGCCGCCAAAAGAGGGGACCGGAAGAGGGCTCAAAAAGAACGCCAGCCATTGACAAAGAGGGGTAAACCTGCTAGTATGGCTTTACGAGGCCGTTATACGCCTCTCCTATGAATTTACTTGCAACTGCCCTAGTAATGGGGATTCTTTTTTTGCCAGGAGCCGTAGCGGCACCGGCGCATGTGGAGGCTTCCACTACGCCCGCGCCCGCATCTCCTGCGCTCGATGAGCCTTCCCCCAAGAAGGTGGCTACTGTCCGCGAGGTAGCCACCAACTCTTACTTACTCAAGCTCACCGCTTATAACGCCGTCCCCGAACAAACGGATGGCGACCCGTCTACGACGGCCAGCGGTATTTCGTCGAACCCCGAGGTTATCGCGGCTCGCTCGCTCGACCTCAAGGAGGCGCTTCCATTCGGTACCGTGGTGCTCATCACCCGCGAAGGGAAGGACACTCCTGCGTGTAATTTCAGTAAAGTTGAACACCTCATCGGCTACCGCGTTATTGCGGACACCATGAACGCACGCTTCACCAAGCGCGTTGACGTTGAATTCGATTCGACCGACCGCGTTACGGTTGCGGGCCGCTCCATTAATCCGGGCATCGCCCTTGGCGTCTGTTCCGAGGTAAAGGTGAAAGTGGTCGGACATATTCCGCTTTCCCGTGTCCCCGATACCCAGGCCGAGCTCGCTGCCATCTTCGCTCCTCGCGAGATTGCCATCAATAAATAAGGTCCCGCTTCCTGAAGAATTCCGTAAGAAAGAATTCTCATGACGGAACGTCTACTTACAGGTCGGGAACGCTTCTTGCGTCCCGGCCTTTAGCCGTCATTTGCTATACTCATTCCTATGCATTTCACCGCCCGACAATTTCTTATACTCGCCGAACTAGCGCTCGTACTTATATGCGCGAGCTTCCTTTTTAACGTCGCCCCGGACACGGTTCATGCCGTCACGACCACCAAGACCACCGTGACCGTGAAGAAGCCCGTCGTGCCCGCACCGGTTGTCGCCAAAACCAACTTCGAAATCTCCGGCTGGATTCCATATTGGCGCACCGCTACCGGCACCGCCGACGTTCTCCCGCACCTTTCGCAAATGACGGAGGTGAATCCGTTCGGCTACACCGTGAAGCTCGACGGCTCACTAAATGATGCTGCCGGAATAGGGAAGGGAACCTGGGATACGTTCATCGCCGCCGCTCGTGCGAAGAAGGTGCGTATCATCCCTACCGTTATGTGGAGCGATACCGAATCGATTCACAACATTCTTTCTAATCCCACGCTACGCGCTTCGCACGAAGATGCCATCGTGGCCATGGTGTATCAGAACAATTTTGACGGCGTCGATATCGATTACGAAGGCAAGCGCGCCGAAGACCGCGCCAATTACGCTGCCTTCCTCAAGGAGCTCTACACGAAGATGGGCAAGAAGTGGGTGAGTTGTACCATCGAGGCGCGCACACCGCCCGATTCGCTGTACTCGACCATTCCCGCGAACCTTGAATATGCGAACGACCTGACGGCGGTGAACAAGTACTGCGACCGCGTAAAGCTCATGACCTACGACCAGGAATCGGCTGATATCAAGCTCAACAAAGCTGCAACAGGGCTCTACACGCCTATAGCCGACCCGGCATGGATAACAAAGGTCATTACGCTCATGTCGAAGGACATCGCGAAGTCGAAAATCGAAATAGGCGTTGCTACCTACGGCTACATCTATCAGGTCATGCCACAAACCGACGGCACGTATGACTACACGCTTCTCGAAGCGTTCAATCCTCGTTACGCGACCGATCTCGCGGCGTCGCTCGGTATCACCCCTACCAGGAACTCGGCAGGGGAGTTGTCCTTCACGTATGTCCCGACATCGCTCTCTAACGCCGGCCTACAGACCCAGGCACAGCTTTCCGCGTACGCTCCTGCCGGAACGCCTACGAGCCTGCTTGCCGCCGTAGGCGCCACGAAGCTCGCAACCAGCCAGAACAAGCAGTCGCCGTTCTACCTGCTGTGGTGGAGCGATTCCAAGGCGATAGCGGACAAAGTAGCGCTCGCGAAGAAGCTTGGTGTACGCGGCGTCGCAGTATTCAAAATGGACGGGGGAGAGGACCCCCTTATGTGGTCGGTACTTAAATAACCTTCGTTTTTATCCACAGAAACCGCGCCATGGACATGGAGCGGTTTCTAGGTTACAATACAAACTGTTAAGGTTTTTAAAGAAGGTTCATGTATGTCTGTTAGTCAGTTCACCCCGCCGGTTTCGACGGGCATTTCCATTTCTCTGGCGGCGAAGAAGAAAGCCGTTGCAGAGCGAATGCTCGAAATCGACTATTTCACGGGCAGAAAGCTCGAGGCGATCCGCAAAATGCGCGGTCTAACCCAGAGCGAACTGGGGACAATGATCGGGGTCACCTTCCAGACCATCTGCAAGTATGAGGGCGGCAATATCCGCATCAATTCGAGCCGGCTCTACCTGCTCGCCGAAGCCCTCGAAACGCCGATCTGGATGTTCTACGATCTCGGACATCAGGCGGAACTACCCGCCGGCGCAAACGACTCGGACACGACCAACCAAAATTCGCTGCGCGCATAACGCACAACCATTCACCAGGAGCAAAGGGCCTGCATTCGTGCGGGCCCTTGTATATTTCCATCCCCGTTTCTGGTATACAAAAGGAATGAAACGAAATCTCACTATTGTCGGGCTAACGGTCGGGGGCATTTTTGCACTCATCGGCCTTGCGTTCACCGCGGTCTTCATCGGCATGCAGTTCGGCGTTTTCAACGTCAAAGGCTCCATCATCGAGCGAAACTCTTTCTTTACGGGAGGGAAGTCGGCTGACCAAACGTTGGCACCTGCCCCGCCTGCCAAGCCCTGCGTCGACGAGTCGGCAACCGTCTGTAATTGGAACGAGACCCCCGAATGGGTAGTGGTCTCCGGCGGACTTTCTAAAGACTCGAGCATCATCCACAAGGTGGCGGGCGAAACGAACGTCTCCGCACGCCTCATTGCGTCGGTCGTCGTACCCGAGCAAATTCGTTTCTTCACGTCTGAACGCGAGATCTTCAAACGCTACTTCGAACCGCTGAAGATACTCGGTTCTCTTTCGCAGTTCTCTCTCGGCGTTTCCGGCATCAAGCAGGAGACCGCAAACCAAATAGAACAGTACGCGAACGACCCTGCTTCGCCCTTCTATCCGGGTGACAGCTACGCAGCCCTCATCGCCTACGCTCCGGGAGCCAATCACGATACAGAGCTCTATAACCGTCTGACCGACGCCAAGAATCACTACTACTCCTATCTCTACACAGCTATTTACCTCAAGGAGATTGAAGCGCAGTGGTCACGCGCCGGCTTCCCGGTCGAGAATAAGCCCGAGGTCGTAGGAACGCTCTTCAACATCGGCTTCCAGGCATCGAGCCCTAAGGCTGACCCGAAGACCGCAGGCGCAACCATTACGACCGGTGGAAAACCGTACGCCTTCGGCCAGCTCGGCGCCAATTTCTATAACTCGCTCGAGCTCCGCACCGTCTTTCCGCTATAAAAGAAAGCCACCCTATAAACCGGGGTGGCGCGGTGAACTCGTTATTTCAAGAAGTATTCGCTCGGAACGTTCAGACGTATGAGCATGAAGTCCGATAAGCCTATCTTGCGCAGCTCTTCCTCGAAGAGGGGCTTGAACGCCGCCTGGATCTGATCACGCTCCGTGCCTTCGAAATCTTCGTCGGGCTCGTGTCCGTTCGGGTAGCGAAGCTGGCACGTGACGTCCAGCTTCTTTCTCGATCGATTAAAGCCGAAGACAGGCGGGTAGTCGGGTTCGATCGAGAGCGACAGACAAGGCGAGAGGTTGTAACGAGCGACTGCGTTTGCCCACGCAGTCATGAACGGCTGCTTTATGAAATCGCGAGCCGATTGAAGTGCTTTGGAGCCTTCCGAAAGTTTCGCTTCACGTCGAGCAAGCATTTTTTTGGCTCGATCGACTGCGGCAACGTTTTTGACATGCGTCGCGTTCAAACCTTCGACGAGTGCGAAGCACGGCGTGAGATCGAGTCTTTCAAGTACGTCGGTCATGGGGACCTCCTTCCGTGCACACCCTAGCACACGGCTTGAAAGTGGAATAGGGAAGCGAGTCCCCTGTTTTAGTCCATCTGAATCGGGCTCTGGATACCTGCTTCCGCGCCTACCGAACTGATAGGACCGAACTTGCTTTCGTACTCTGCCATCTTTGCCGGTAGTCCGTCGGCGAAGGCCTTAAGGAGTTCCGGTGGTAGCGCGAAGGCTGCGACGCTCTGGCCCGAGGCCAGAGCTACGAGGAAATGATGCTGCGTGTAATTTATTGATACGGTGTCGCACAGGGATTTTGGAAGCTGCGTAAAGTCGATGTTCATAGGCTTCAGTATACCGAAGGTCAATATGGGATACCATGAAGACAGCTCCGTAAGTAATTACCCATAGAACCGTCTCACTTCCTATGAATAAACCAATTCTTATAGCCTTCGTCGTTCTCGTCCTTATCGGTGGCGGATACTTCGCCTGGACCCGCATGAATGCGGCAGCACCATTGCCTGCCTCGATGGCGTCTTCGACTCCCGTGACCACAACCAGCCCTCAGCCCGTTCCGTACCAGAATGAAATCGTCGTCGTGAGTCCGACGTCCGGCCAGGCCATTTCCTCGCCTCTTACGGTCTCCGGGCGCGCTCGTGGCAGCTGGTATTTCGAAGCGAGCTTTCCTATCCTCGTTCGTAATGCCGCGGGCACCGTCATCGGACAAGGCACGGGAGCAGCCCAGGGCGACTGGATGACCGTCGACTTCGTACCGTTCACCGGCTCAATCTCTTACACGGCTCAGCCTGCGGGCTCCGTAGGTACCGTAGTGTTCAAGAACGACAACCCTTCGGGCGATCCTGCCAATGATAAGCAGGTGGTCGTACCCATAATCTTCTAGCACTTCCCTCCGCTATAGCGCCGCCCACCGAAGCCATATCTCGGCTGCGCGAGCGTCGGCAGGGAAGTAGCAGGGGAGTGCTTCCCTGTCCAAATCTCGGCAAATCGGGGGAGTGGCCTTTTTCTAGTACTAGGCCGTCAACCGACATGATACGTAGGGAATACCTACTCGGTCAAAAGCCTTACAGAGGCGTATAGAGCCTATGACAGGGTAGAGAAGTACCGTATTTATCCGGAAGCCCAAGAGACCCAATCCACGGCTTGTTATATAACCATTTCGCAAAAGATATATTGTGCGCACTCTTACTGTTAAAGCTTGGAGCTCTTAACTGAGCCGCAGGCCTTAACAGTACTGCCCCACTTTTATACTTGATCTGTCATTCATAAAACGAACCCACCACGAACTTTGTCAGAATGTGTGTACGAAAATAGAAAGGTGACCCCTTCCCTGATTGGCTCAGAAAGGGCACTAGGGAAGAGGTTGGGAGAGACTTGGAAATCAATGTAAGAGTTGACTCCCCCACCCCAAATCTTCTCCAAAACTAAAGCCACCAGGTTAATGGTGGCTTTAGAACATAAAGTCCTCGTCGCATGTACCCCCGCGGTGATACTGCGCACGAGTCAGGTCTTCATTACAAGACTAGTGTCTCGGGACGGTTATGAAGTCCGCGAGTTAGGGTCAACAGAGCTCATTCCGAGATAATGACACTCATTGTCAGCGTCTACGAGAAACGAGGACTGAGTTTTTCTATAAGTAGCATGGTCAGCATAAGCTGTATGTTACTCATAACGCCACCCCAGCTCCTTTCGAGTTCCAGGGGGCATATTCATTATAGAACACTCGGGGACGGCTTTCTTCCCCGCCCTTTTCGTGGCATCGTATAGATACACACCCCATACCAAACCTCTTACTGATACACCGTCTCAAAACGGCCTGGTTTCTGTAAGAGGTTTCCAGGTACGCTGGGGCGGTGTATCAGTTAATAACCTCTTACAACATGTCCACGCCCATGGTTCTGGTTGGTGTGTTTTGTGTATGCACCGTTCTTGCCGGAGGGTTCTGGTCGTACAGCGACGCTCAAAAGCACGACTTCATCATTATCTGCGAAGTCTCTTCCCATACCTGCGGAGAGATACCCAAACCGGTGGTCACCGCAGGACCTCAGGGGGATGCCGCTACACGTAACTGTATCGGCCTCAAAGATGACGAGCGATACTTTTGCCGTCCCGACTACGCAGTCTTCGATAGGGATAAGGTCCTACCTGCAATCAAACGAGGCTGCCAAGAAGGGTTTACTCAGAGAAACGACCACACCTATGGCTGCACGACTCCCGCCGCTTCATTCGATATGTTCGTGGGACACTGGCAACCCTAATCCTTCCGCTTCCCTGCTCCCTCCCGTTCCCCGCCCCACTCGGGACTCACAAACCGAAAGAGCTGCTTAATAAGCTGGTTCGCCACCTTCATACCCATCTTCACCTCAAACGACTCCCCTGCCTTATCCGTAAGGGTTATATAGAGCTTCTTGGAGTGGTTCTCATTCTTTAAAACGGTGACAACATCGGATAGTTCTTGCATATGAAAATGGTACCATGGGTTGAATTATGGCTCTCGATGAAGAAAAGGTCGATAAGAATTTTGAGAAAGTAAAGCTCGAAGCTGAGGAGTGGTATGCATCTGTCGATGAGGTCGAATGTCCTTATTTTAATGACACCGTTGCCTTTAATAAGAAAGGAATCACACATATAAAGTTTAAGAAGGACAAGGTGGCTCGTGACAGGGCCGATCAGTTTATGCGACTTAAGCATATTCGTTTCGCCCAACGAATTCTAGAGAAGAGCAAAACCCTTCAGGAGTATGGTGAGGATAGACGTCTTGAAGAACAGAAAGCGGAAGGTAAAAAAGAACTGATGCTTCAGGACGTTAAATATTATGGATTTGTGGCCATCATTAAGGATGACTTTGGACTCAAACGCCTTAAGATAATTGTAAAACAAGTGGGTGGTGGAAAACCATATTTTTGGAGCATCATCCCCTTTTGGAAGCGGAATAAGGAACTCAAACTTCACGCGGGCGATTTGGAAGAAGATTAAACTAAAAGACCCCAGCTTTCGGCTGGGGTGCTTTAGTGTGTTTGGTTACGGTTTAACCATTAGGAACCGTGACAGGGTCGAAACCCTCCAAACACTTCCCCATTATACACAGGAGGTGCTTTTTTCAAAGCCTCTGAGGCCTGTGTATATCCCCTATTATGAGCATTCACGGATAGCTCATTCGCATTACACCACATGTACTTCCCCACTCCTTTCTCGTCAGAACGAACTTATCAGGAATCTTCGTTGTACAGCAGCACACTATATTGGTTTGTTGTACAGGGTAGATGATATTTTGTGCGAAATGTTTATATCTTAAGCCCTAGGACAAGGAGTCCTTCAAATCGGTGAAACTTTAGGGTCTTCTCTTCCCTCTCTGCCTGCCCGTCATTTCTGTCAGTCGAGTTGCAGAAAACTTTCCATAGGAAAGTACGAAATAACTATTTTCTGACCCCTTCCCCAAAAAACTCAAAGGGTAGGAGAGGGAACCGATTGGAAATGAGAAGGGCCCTTACGGACCCTGTCTCTCACTCCCCTACTCATTTCCCTCTCTAAATTGAGTCTAGCGTTCACTCTTGGCATTGTTATAAGGAAGGAAGTCCTGATACACGGAGAAACGTATGTATACGACTGCGTATCTTGTTAGCACGCATGGAGCGGTCCCAGGCTTCCTGAAAATCCTTCTCTTTCGCGTGAGCCGTTACCCACGTTCTATTCGTGATCTTGAGTGCTCCTTTTTGCGCCATGAAGAGCGCGAGCCAGTAGTCGTCCGGAATACGCGTGAGCCGTAGCTTTTCGGAAAGTTGAATGCCCTTCCGAAGAGCTTCGCATGCGTAGCGCGCATTACTACCATGAAGCCCGAAACTCGCTCCCCACATCAGATCGACGGCAAAAATGCGGGAAAGCGGTCAGGAGATACCACCGCCATGAAGCTAGGTGGAGGAACCAGTTTCCCTTCATTCGTATCCAGGAACCGGCCATTACGACACCCGGTTCGGCGAGAATGTCAGACATGGTCTCGATCCACTTCCGGTGCGCAATCGCATCGCCATCGATGCAGAGGATGATATCGCTTTTCACCTCCTCAAAGCCTTTTATACGAGCATGTTCCGGCCCGTGAGGTCCCTCATAGTCGATGACCCTTACCGGATACCCGCGAGCGACAGCTCCCGTGTCGTCGCTGGAATTATGATTGATGAGAATTATCTCGTTTGGCTTTCGTGTTTGGAAAAGTAACGACTCGATGCATTCCCCGATATGATGTCCTTCGTTGTGAGCAATGATGAGAACGCTTACTTTCATGGAAGATCAGCAAACAACGTTTTTCTGAATGTATTCGAACGCTTCGTCTACGGTGTCGACGACATGGAAAAGTTCGAAGTCCTTCTCATCAACGGCATGATGCTCCTCGAAGAGCTTATGCTGGAAAAACTCCACGAGTGGGTCCCAGTATTCCTTTCCATAGAGCACGATGGGTACCTTACGAATCTTCTTCGTCTGCACGAGCGTGAGTATCTCTGTGAACTCGTCGAGCGTGCCGAATCCTCCCGGGAAATAGATGTAGACCTCTGACGCGAATGCGAGCATGACCTTACGAACGAAGAAGTGATCGAAGGTTACCGAGTCGGTCAGGTATTGGTTGAGGGATGGATTTTCTCCGAGGTGGATGTTGAGACCGACCGAAGCTCCGCCCGCTTCGAAGGCTCCCTTGTTCGCCGCCTTCATAATACCGTTATTGCCGCCCGTAATGATGGCGAAACCGGCCTTGGCCAGCTTCCCAGCAAGCGCGGTGGCATCGTCATAGAAATTTCCCTCGAAGCTCTCTCGAGCCGTACCGAAGAAAGTTGCAGCAAGCCCGTACTTCCGGAGCACCTCGAACCCCTCCACGAACTCGCTCATTATCTTGAACACGCGCCAGCTTTCTATTTGCTGCGGCTTGCACACGAGCGGCTCCGGATTCTCCGGGACATCGGTCTTCCCTTCCTCAACGGCACGCGTGAGAACCATTCCCATCTCACGATGCTTCTCTGCCGGGTTTCCGGCCGGCGGAAGAATACTCGAGTCAGGGGTCGTTATGATCGGATCGTTTTCATTCATGGTGTATGTTTGTGTATCAAAAAGGTATTTCAAACGAGCCGAACTCGGGCAGTAGTTTTTTATTATACGCTACGCGCGCAATGACTTCCGCGTGACAGAACGCTCCCGTGAGGGCGTTGTGGGGTTTAGGTTCAGCCGGAATACCGCAGTACTGCAAAGCTCCGTCGAGATTGATGGCCGAATGGAAATTATGATTGAGCGGTGGCGTGATGCCGCGCTCGGTCATGTGCAGCCACACGAGCGTGTGCGTATCGATGGTGCGCTTACCAAACGGACACTCGATACCGGCGCGCCTGCAAGCCGCCTGCACGTATTCGAGGTCGAACGATACATTCTGTGCGGCAAGGATACGGTTCTTAGGCCTATCGGTCGCCCAAGCGACGAATGCCGCAATGAGTTCGGCTTCCGTCTTCTTTACGGGGTCCTGAATCTCCTCCCGCGTGAAGCCGTTTATCGCGAGCGCTTCGTCCGCCACATCAGCACCTTCCCAGATGCGGCATTCGTCATAGAACTGGTTGGTTGGCTCATCAAGGTCAAGCGCTCCAAGAGAAAGTATGGAACCGGTAAGGGGGTCGAGACCAGTCGATTCGACATCAAGAACAATCATAGTCCTGGGCAGTTAGCTGCCGGTGTAAGGCCCGCCGCCTGAGCAGCTTCAAGAGTGGCAAACCAGACCCTATTAGCTTCCTTTATGCGGTTAGCGCCGCTACAGCTCGGGAGGTAATACTTCTTCCCCGTTTTTGAGGCGACGTACTTCCCTTCCTTGGGCGTCACGACGGTACCCGCAGGAACCACGGGAATACCGGCGGGAGCCTTCGCTTCAGCCTTGGGTACGCTCGCCGCAGCAGCCGCGGCCGGAAGCATCGCTGCCGAAGTGGTGGAAACGTCCTCTATCCAGAACCCGTCGTTCTTGCCCGTCCCCTTCCCTGCCTGCATCTCCCTATCGGCGAGCATACCAAGCCCGAAGGAGGCAGAGGACGCCAAAAGGACGATGAGGACCAAAAGAAGGTCTTTAGGGACCCCTGCGAGGGCCATATTGCTTCGTTCCCGCATTTGAGCTATAGTCATGTCAACGTAAGTAAATATAAGTATAGACTATGGCAAGTACAAAGGCTGGAGGATCAGCAAAAAACCTAAATACTTCAAATCCGAAATACCTCGGGGTTAAGCTTTCTGATGGCCAGGCAGCTCGCCCGGGCATGATAATCATGCGCCAGCGCGGCACTAAAGTGGAAGCAGGTAAGAACGTAAAGGTCGGAAAGGACCACACGCTCTACTCCATGATCACCGGAAAGGTATCATTCAAGGAGTTCCGTAAGACGAACTTCGACGGAAATACCCGCCGCAAGAAGATCGTCCACGTGCTTTAAAGTTCTAACAAAAGAAAAACCACCTCGAGGTGGTTTTTCTTTTTGAATGGAGCGAACCCTTTTGATTTGCGGGACTCTCGGAGCTGCAGCAGCATGGTAATTTGCGAGCCGTCGGCGGCTGCGAGCAAATTTGCTGCGGCGAGAGCGAGCGCGGCGAGTCGCAGGACGAGACGACGCGTGCCCGCAAATTAAAAGCGGTGAGCGAAACTACTCTGCGACGATTTCAACCGAGATCTTTCCGAACGCCTCCCCTACCGACACCGCCACTTCATGCACGCCGACTTCCTTGATTGATTTGTCGAGCTTGATGGCTTCCTCGGGAAGCTGAGCTGCAGCGGCAATTTCGTCCGCACCTACTCCGTCATAGAGATGACCCTGTTCGTTCGCCTTCTTGATAATAGTTACCTTCTCTTCGGCAAGAACGGCGAGACGAGCCTCAACGAGCTTAGCGTCGAGTCCGCGGCGCTCCGTGAACTGCTTCTGCATGCCTTCAGCATTCTTCTGGGCCTGCGGGGTTGCCGGAACAGCGAGCTTGCGAGGAATAAGGAAGTTCAGGGCGTGTCCGTCAGAAACCTCAAGCACCGAATGGGCGCGGCCCATATCGCGCACGTCTTTAAGTAATACGACTTTCATAGTTCCTCTATCCTAGCTTTTAAGGCCTGTTTGCGCAACTTTGGAAACTTGACTTTATACGAGTTTGGTGCTATTATAGCAAATGAAGTTCGACGTTCCCTCAAGCTATGGAGCTATCCCATGAAGTTCGTACCGACCCTCGTGCTCGTCGTCCTGTTCAGCACCGGCGCCTTTTTCTATGGCCAACAGCAGCAGAAGCTGGATGACCAGAACCTGGCGCGGAAGGTCGCCTTCGACCACCTGGTCGACGTGAACAACGCCTACATCAACGGCGCCTGTGGGTCCTATCTGTTCGCTCCCTGCAAGGGAGAGGTGCAGATCATCGGCAAACTCGGAGGCGTCCAGGAAACCTACCACCTGGACGGTCGCCATCTCTCGGCTGATCGCGACGGAGAGCACTTCGACGTGGACAACCTGCCTGAAGAATGTACGGGCGTCTACGCAAGCGGCGACCGTTCGGCCGACCGCATGGGCTATGAATGCACCTTCACGCGGCGCACGCAGAAGGTCACGCTCTAACCCGACCCCACTAACCTCATCCGAGGTGCTAGAAGAAGGGCGGCATCTCTTGATGCCGCCCTTTCCTATTTCTATACACTTGACTTTATATGAATTAAGTGCTATTATAGTAAATGAAGTTTGAAGTTCCTACCACCGGAGAGAAAAGATATGATCGGTAACAAAACTGCCATTGTCGGCTTGATTGCCGCCATTGCACTCAGCGCAACCGCAAGCAGCATCATGACCAGCATGCATGTCGACCAACAGAAGGACGACGAGAAAATCCAAGCGGTCAAAGAGGCTCGTTCCATCGGCTTCATCGCCGCGGCCTGTGGCGCCGACAAGAGCTGCGAGGGCACTATCGAGGTCAAAAACATGGCCCTCGACGGCGTCCAGCGTTTCGACGGGCAAACCTTTCGGGTTATGAACCGTCACATCTATGCGCAAGACAAGACTGAACCCGTCGGCCTCCCGGAGTACTGCACTGACTCGCAGTTCCTCTGCAAGTTCACGCAAACCGAATCGAAACCGGTCGTCGAGGCGCAAACTGCGACACCGGCCACCAACTAGTCTCACCCGAGGCACACGAAGAAGGGCGGCATCTCATGATGCCGCCCTTTCCTATTGCAACCACGACTAAATTGACTTTCTATATTTAAATGATACAGTCCCGACGGAACGATGTTCCCTCCATTGGGCTGTTGGGGAAACAATCAGCCAAGGGACCCGGCGATGCCGGCCATCCCGTTACTGACGATGTCAGGAGAAACTATGGCTATCAAGATCGAGAGTGGAATCGCTACAATCGAAGTGAGCGGGAGTTCTGACCGCTATGTCGGCTGCACCTCCGACAAAGGAACTTTCCCGCCCATCGGGATGGACTACAGAACTTTCACCTTCCAGCCGGAGCCCGGCACTAAAGGGGTCCTCATCTTCAGCAATAAGCCCGACCGACACAGCGGCGATATATACGGCGGGAACTATTTCATCCTGTATCAGTATTACTGGACGAAAGGGAAACTAGTCGTGGATTACGGACTAACGAAGCCGATCTATCCGTTTTCCGAGTCCATGTTCAAGGGAAATTTCGGCTACATGGTGCAGTACCGCAATCGCATCTACATCACCAACCGGCCCGACGGCGCTACGTTCAACTATTTCCTCGTCGACCCGATGGTCATGATCCGTTTCCTGGCCGGGGTTGCAACCTTCGCCGACCTGGACCGGAATGCTCGCCATGTCAAACGGCACCGGGAGTTTGAGTTTCATTACAGCGAGCTCAAGGAGCTATTGGCGCACGCCGACTCCCGCCTCGGCAACCAAGGAATCGCCATGGATGGTCTGAGATCAGAACTGGCCGACGCCATCGGTGCCGCATGGAAGAGCAGTAAAGCGGTTGGTGCTCTGGCCACATGGGCAAACTCCGTGAAGTCAAATGGCATCGCGCAGTGGTTCCTGCGTGACCACATCGCCACGCTCGACAAACTCACCGTCGAGCATTCCTTGGCCATTGGAATCGCCGCCGGAATAGCCGACGCAATGAAAAATAAAGAATAAACTGAATACCTTGCGCCCGCGGAGTGATCCGCGGGCGTTTTTTATTTGCCTGTCGTCAGGAATTCAACAGCGCGATCCTTCTGAGGATCCTTCCCTGCCGTGTAGTCGGCCTGCGTGCGATCAACCTTTATATCAGGAGTGAGACCCCCGTCGGAAATCGAACGACCGGATGGCGTGAGCCAGCGCGCTATCGTTATCTTGAGCGACCCGCCATCGACATCCACGAGTTCCTGCACCGAACCCTTACCGAACGAGCGCGTACCGATGAGCGTAGCGGCCTTCGAATCCTGCAAAGCTCCGGCGAGGATTTCGGATGCAGAAGCTGAACCCTGGTCCATGATCACCGCTATCTGCGTTCCGGAAGGTAGGCCTCCCTGCCCCGGACTGCGGTGAATGAGATTATCTTTCTTTCCCTTGTAATCTTCGGTCACCACCGTAGCGCCCTTCGGGAGGAAGTATCCGGCTATAAACGTAGCTTGATCAAGGTATCCGCCCGGGTCTCCGCGTAGATCGATAATGAGTTTCTTCGAACCTGAGTCTTGGAAGGCTTTGAAAGCTTTTCCGAACTGAGCGCCGGAGGATTCCGTGAACTGATACAGCGCGATGTAATACACACCGGTCTTCGGGTCATACGAGTTATCGATAGTTGGCACCTGAATGGTGTCGCGCGTTACTTTGAGTTCAAGCTGCTTTCCTTCGCGTACGAGCGTGAACGCGACGTCGGTGCCCTTTGGTCCGCGTATCTTGGTGACCGCTTCGTCGGTAGAAAGTCCTTCAGTTGATTTTCCGTCGATGGCAATGATGAGGTCGCCTGCGCGCATGCCGGCCTTTTCTGAAGGCGTACCCTTAAGAGGTGCGATGACCACAAGAATGTTGTCTTTGCTCTTTCCAATCTCAGCTCCTATACCGCCGAAGTTACCGGTGATGTCTTCCTGGAAGGCTTTTGCTTCGGTGGGTGGGAAAAATACGGTGTACGGATCTCCGTATGCGGCGGTGAGTCCCTCTATCGCTCCCCAAATCTTGCCCTTGGCGTCCGGTATCGTCGTCGAGGCATGGGTTTGTACGTAGCGAGAGTTGAGAACATTCCAAACTTTCCAGAAGTCGGAAAGATTCGCGTCAGGAGATGCCGACGTATCGAGACCGTCACCCAGAAGAGGAACGTTCGCAAGAATATGCGAATTACCCGAAGCGGAAACCGAGACGCCTCCTACGAATCCGACGGCGAGCACGACGGCGAACGCGATGCCAAGCTTCATCGTGTATCCGTATGATCTCCGTGCCGGACGTTCCGTCTGCGGAACGACATCCTGGTCTTCATCCATGCGGCCACTATATCATCCCTTACCACTTTTCTGCTTAGACAATTTCTATGTGCGAGTGTGTAGCGGTGTACGCGAGAGCATCATGCCGCATGAGAGATGCCGAAAGTGGTAAGGGATCTATCCCCTGTTCGTGCGCGAAGCGTTGTCACGAACGTGCGTTTCATTTGTATACTGTAAATAAATGGTCACTCGACATAAACGCGGAAAGGTCACCTGGGTGGATCTTGAAAGTCCTTCGCACGAAGAGCTCGATGCGGTCATGCGCGAATTCAAAATTGACGAGCGCATCGAAGAAGAGATAATCGCACCGACCCACTACCCCATCGCTATTTCCTTTCCGAAGTATCACTATTTGATCCTTCATTTTCCTACCTCGGACCCGAACACCGGCACGCGCAATCAAGAAGTCGACTTTATCGTCGGAAAGAATTTCATCATTACCGCGCGCTATGAAGTCATAGACTCGCTCCATAATTTGCACCGCGTTTTTGAGGCCGAGGAGCTGCTTGGTCTGCCTCATGCCGCTACACGCGCCGACGATTTGCTTGAACGCCTCCTCAGGCGCCTCTACGGAGCGATACGCGAAGAGATGGAACGCGCAGCACGCACGCTCGACCGCATCGAGAACGACATGTTCTCCGGCAAGGAGCGCACTACCGTTCATTCCATCTCGGATATCGGTCGCGTGCTGCTTCGTTTCCAAACCACGCTCGCTCGTCATGAGGAACCTCTCACGCTGTTTTTGAAAGGGCTTTCGACACCCGCGTTCTTCGGACCGAAGTTCGCCGAGCATGGTGCTCACATCGAAGGCGAACGTGACCACGTCGCAGACTTAGTGCGCTCGTATCGCGCTGCCGCAACCGAACTGCGCGCCACGAACGATTCCCTTCTTTCCGCTTCCCAGAACGAAGTCATGAAGCGCCTCACCTCGGTGACCTTCCTGGTTTCTCCGTTCACGCTGGTTGCCGCTCTTTTCGGTATGAACGTCATTAATCTTCCCTTCTCGGGAAACGAAAACGAATTTTGGATAGTCCTCGGCATTGGCCTTATGTGCAGTCTCTTGTGCTTTATTATATTCCGCTTCAAGAAGTGGCTTTAGTAAACCTCATAAAAATGTCTTTCCGCGTCGTTGCGGGTCCCGATTCGTCGCTGCACTGTACTTCTAGTACACCTTCTCTCCTCATCTGCCCGCGCCTTGCTGAAAAACATTTTAATATCGGTTTTGCTCGGTGCGGCTGAATGGTAAAGTAAGTGACTATGTGGCCGTTTAAGAAAGCGAAGCCGGCCGTGAGTGCGGCCCCGATATTCTTTACCAATACCCTCTCGGGTAAGAAAGACCTGTACGTTTCCATAAAGCCGGGTGTCGCAACGATGTATTCCTGCGGGCCGACCGTGTATGGCCCCCAGCACATCGGTAATCTTCGCGCAGCGCTCTTCGCCGACGTTATAGCGCGAGTGCTTAAGGCTGGCGGATTCCACGTGCGTCGCGTCATTAATATCACTGACGTCGGTCATATGGTCGGCGACGGTGACGAAGGCGAAGACAAGCTCGCGGTCGGAGCCGCACGCGACAAACTGACTCCTAAAGACGTTGCCGATCGTTACACGAAACAATATTTAGAAGATATTCGCCTCCTAAACCTCGACACGACCGATATCCTCTTTCCGCGCGCGACCGAATACATTGCGGAACAGATAGCGATGATCAAAACGCTCGAGGAAAAAGGCTTCACCTACCGCACCACGGACGGCGTGTACTTCGATACCAGCAAGTATCCTAATTATGGAAAGCTCGGCGGCGTCGCCGAAGTGAAGCTCATCGGAGGCGCACGCATAAAAGTAGAGGACACGAAGCGCAATCTCCATGACTTCGCTCTGTGGCGTACTGCAAAGCCCGCAGACCTTCAACAGTGGGCTTCCCCATGGGGCAAAGGTAATCCCGGGTGGCATATCGAGTGCTCGGCGATGATTCGCACCATCCTCGGTACCGAAATCGATATTCATACGGGCGGCATGGACCACATACCGGTCCATCACAACAATGAGATAGCGCAGTCGGAAGTAGCGAACGGAAGGCCGCTCGCCCGCTACTGGCTGCACGAAGCATTCATCAATATAGAGGGCGAGAAAATTTCTAAATCGCTTGGGAACGAAATTCTTTTGTCGGATATTAGCGCGCGCGGTCTTCACCCGCTTTCGCTTCGCTACTTCTATCTTCAGGCAAGTTTCCGTTCGCCCGTTAACTTTTCCTGGCAGTCCCTGACAGCCGCAAACGAAGCGCTTACGCGTCTTTGGAAGATTGCGCGCGAGACCGTAAAACAAGCCAAGGGAAAGTCCATCTATTCGGATCAAGAAAGGACCGTCATTGCCCTTATGCGGGATGACCTTTCAACCGCCGCTGCGCTCGCGCTTCTTTGGGAAACCCTTCGCGACGAAGAAACATCACCTGGAGTACGCCTCGGCGTACTCACTGCAGCGGAAGCAGTACTCGGTCTTGATCTGCTTTCTCCGCCGGACGTAGACGTTGCCATTGAGACAAAAGATCTGCCTAATGATGTCCAACTGTTGATACTGAAGCGCGACGAAGCGCGAGAAGTGAAAGAATACGCCGTATCGGACGAGCTTCGCGCCGAACTTGAGACCAGGGGATATCGTGTTGATGACGGGCCTTCCGGGACCATAGTCACTCCTACCCTACCGTCGTACAATCGATAGTAATGGCTTCCGATACTGTCGTGCGCGTTCCTCCTCAAAGTCTCGATTCAGAGCGAGCGCTTCTCGGTGCCCTTCTCCTGAAGCCTGATGCTATTCACGACGTCGCGGATACCATTCGCCCCGACTCTTTTTATGCGGAGAAGCACCGCATGATCTATGAAGCGATGCGCGAACTTTCGGAGCGCAGCGAACCGATAGACATCCTTTCACTTTCGGAGCGTCTCACTGCGAACGGCTCTCTTGAGCGCATTGGCGGTCGCGCCTATATTTCCGAACTTGCCGGCTCCGCGCCTGCTCCGGGTAACTTCGCCCACTACGCCGACCTCGTGAACCGAAAGCACATCATGCGTTCGCTTATCGACGCGTCGTATGAAATCACCGAGTCGGCGTACGACGAAGCGGAAGACGTCGTTTCCACGCTCGACGAAGCCGAAAAGAAAATAATGGCTATAGGTAACGCATCCGCTTCCCACAAATTCATCGCCATTAGCGAGAAAATGGAAGGAGCTTGGGAGCGTATCGAGACAATGTCGAAAGACAACGGTGCTATCCGCGGGGTCCCGACCGGCTTTGCCGATATGGACACGCTTCTCTCGGGACTCCACCCCTCCGACCTCATCATTCTTGCCGCGCGCCCTTCCATGGGAAAGACCTCGCTCGCGCTCGACATCGCACGCAATGCCGCGGTGCGTCATAACGTACCCGTCGGTATCTTTTCGCTTGAAATGAGCTCCGAGCAACTCGTCGACCGTATGCTCGCGGCTGAATCCTATGTGGACTCTTGGAAAATGCGCACCGGAGCAGTGCATGCCGAACAGGACTTCGCGAAAATTCGCGACGCGCTCGAAAGCCTTTCGAAGGCTCCTATTTATATAGACGATAAGCCGGCACAGAATATTCTCTCCATGCGTGCCGTTGCCCGCCGCCTGAAGCGTGAACGTGGCATCGGGCTCATCGTGGTGGACTACCTTCAGCTCATGGCTCCTACCAATACGAAGCAGTCGGATTCTATGGTGCAGCAAGTTACCGAAATATCGCGCTCGCTGAAGCAGCTGGCGCGCGAGCTCGAAGTTCCTGTTCTGGCGCTCTCCCAGCTCTCGCGTGCCGTTGAGCAGCGCGGCGGTAAGCCTCGCCTTTCCGACCTTCGTGACTCGGGTTCCATCGAGCAGGACGCCGATGTGGTTATGTTCATTCACCGTGACGACAAACGTAACCCGGATAGCGACCGCCCGAACATCGCCGAAATCCTCGTGGAGAAGCACCGTAACGGACCGGTCGGCAAATGCGATTTGTACTTCGATGAGAAGCGCGCGACCTTCATGCCAGTCGACAAATCAGGGTATGGCGAGCTTGCCGCGGAATTCTAGCCATGTCAGACAGAATCGATGATCTTACGCGTGCGTTCGAACGTTTTCCCGGCATCGGCCCGCGGCAAGCGCGACGTTTTGTGTATCACTTGCTTTCCACCCCACCGGGCGACCGCGAACGACTCGCCGACCTCATCATCAAGCTCGGTAACGACGTGCGACAGTGCACCATGTGCATGCGCTTCTCCCCTATCAATGCCGACCGGCTTTGTAATTACTGTGCCGACCCGATGCGCGACGACAAACTTTTGATGATAGTCGAGAAGGACCAGGACCTTCAGGCAGTGGAGCGCGCGAATGCTTATAAGGGTCGCTACTTCGTTCTCGGCGGCATCATTACCCTTTCCGGAAAGGGCGCCATACGCGAACGCGACCTCATCAGCGTGTTGGAAGTACGCAGCAAACACGGCCTTGAGGAGATAGTTCTTGCCCTCTCCGCTACCAACGAAGGCGAGCACACGGCAGACCGCGTACGCGAGCTCCTACAGCCCCTGCGGGGCCCTCTACGTATCACGCAGCTCGGCCGCGGGCTCGCGACGGGCTCTGAACTTGAATACTCAGATCCGCAGACATTATCCTCCGCCCTTCAGAACCGCAAAGAAACCTAACGTTCGCAGAAAAGTTCGTGGGAGCTTCGAGCTGAAATAGTGAAATATAGCGATGCATCGCTATATTTCACCTATGTAAAGAAAAAGTCCCGCTAGCGGGACGTTTTCTTTACGCGATTGCGTCGATCTTCACTTTTACGAAAGGCTGGCGATGGCCACGGCGTTTCAGGTAGCGGCTCTTTGCCTTGTATTTAACGACTTCGATCTTCTTAGCGCGACCGATTGAGTACACGGTAGCAGTCACCTTTGCGCCCTTGATCATCGGGGTGCCCACGTTCGTGGTGGAACCGTCGTCGGTCAAAAGCACCTCCTCGAAAGTTACGGGGTCTCCTTTTTTTAGTTCAACAGTTGCTGAACCGCGGCCAAGCTTCTCAATAGTAATGAGGTCGCCAGGGGCGACTACGTACTGCTTCCCGCCTGTCTTGATGACGGCATATTCCATATAAAGCCTATCTTATGGGCTACCGGACTAAAAAGCAAGGCCGCCGCACTCTGGGGAGCGGGGCGGCCTTAGGCCTTTCATCTTCGTCATGCCCTGCACCTCTTGTGGAGCGGCTGACAATACATGACCCGAGAGTTTAGAAGCGCTTTTGGATCATAGCGGTCAATTTGCTCTGTCACAGGCTGAGGGTGACGGTGATACCAGCCAAGCCCAGAACCCACAAGCCCACCGAGACAGAGAAAAATCAAGGTGATAACGATTATCTTCTTATCCGAAAAGGTGGCAACGAGCCATGTCATGGTGTCACTCCCACTTGCTACTTCCACTACTCTATACCCTTTCTGCGAACTTACCGAAGGTACGTACGTGCATTTCTAATCCAGCTCTAAAACTCCCGGCTTATCCAACAGTTCCGTTTGTATACCTATCTTCTCTTCGGTAATGCGATACACGTCTTTATCTATTTTTCCGAGTTCTTTTGAGGTGGTGTTGTAGTGCGAAACAACCGTACCTATGGCGGCGCCCATTTTCTTATGATAGTCCTCGTATGCTCCGATGTGCTTACCGAGCTCGCCCACATGCTTCTGTATCTCAACCGCGCGCTTCTCTATTTGCATGGCCTTAAGGCCTTGGAGCACCGTCTGAAGGTAGGCGAGGAATGAGGTTGGGGAAACGATAATGACCTTGTACTTCCCTGCCGCTCGCTGAATAAGGTTTTCATCTTCTCCTGCGCCCACCTGATTCGTAAGCAGGTCGTAGTAAATGCCCTCGGACGGAATGAACATGAACGCGAAGTCCATAGTGTTCTCTTCCGGACGAATGTATTTTGCCGTTTCCGTAATACGAAGTTTAAGGTCGTTTACGAAAGCTTTCTCGGCAGCCGCGCGCTCGACACTTCCCACCTGGGTGCTCACGAAGCGGTTGTAGTTATCAAGCGAGAACTTGGAGTCGATAGGCACTATCTTCTCGTTCACGAAGACGGCCGCATCAACGATTTCTCCGTTTTCGAAGGCATACTGCATTTGGTACATACCGGGAGCGAGCACGTTCTTGAGAACGGTCTCGAGATAGTACTCACCGAGTATGCCGCGCTGCTTCGGATTTTTCAGAAGGTCCTGCAGCGATTGCAACTGCTCGGCATAACTCTGTGTCTGACGGCCGATTTCCTTCACTGAGGTAATTTCTTCGGTAATCTCCCGGATAAGGCGAGAAGATTCTCCGAGCTGCGTGCGCATCGTATCGTTCATCTGCTTATGGGACTCCGACATACGGGAATCGAGCGTGCGCTCAAGGCCTTCAAGCCGCTGCATAAGAAGCGGTGCCGAGCCGTCGTCTCTCGGCGCGTCAACCGTCTCGCGTTTACGCATCGTGAAATACAGTCCTAACCCCTGCGTGAGGATGAGAACGCCCACAAGAATCGCTATCCAAAGGAAGTCCATTACCTTTCAGTATACCGCGCTGCTCCAAAGCTTAGAAATTCGAATGCAACATGACGTGGTGGAGCGATATCCACACCTCCAGCAATGAGCTGCTGCTATACTGCCTGTTCGATGCGTACTTACTTTCATGATGCTTTGTCCCGATACCAAGTACCCATCTACTCGTACCTATCGAATTCCAGGGCGTTGTCTCTTTTGACTTCGCTCCTCCACGTGACTCATTAATCGTGCGTTAATATTTTTCTTCTATGCCAGATGGTAGTTTTGATGTTACCTATGCCCACCCGTTCGCGGAACTCGTTCGAAGCCAGCACGCTCGCGAAGATGCTATTCGCCTCGAGCAGCTCCGCTATCACTTAAAAAGCAATGATTATTTCGCCTTTCTGGCGACCATATTCGGTATTCTCGAAGAAAGTCTTTCTACCAAACCGTCCGAAGTGGTCGAAAGTGAGCTCGACCTCATACATTCGATACGAAAAGACCTGATCTTTCTTCAAAAGGATTACCGCATCAACCCCGTGCACATCGAGGCGTAGCCCTAACGCGCGTGAGTTCACGCATGCAGCCGCAGTGATATAGTGAGGGCATGACCATTCACGAAACCATAAAGGCGGGCATTCCTGCCGCCATGAAGGCAAAGGACGAAATTACGCTTCGTACCTACCGCTCCCTCGTAACCGCCATGACGAACGAAGTCATGGCAAAGAAGCGTATGCCGAATGAATTCCTTACTGACGAAGAAGCGCTCGCGGTACTACGCCGTGGCGTGAACCAGCGCAAGGATTCCATCGAGCAGTTCGAGAAAGCGGGCCGCGGCGACCTCGTGCTGCCGGAGCAGGAAGAACTAGCTGTTATTGAAATGCTGCTTCCTGCGCAAATGACGCGCGAAGATATCGAACTGGTCGCTAAAGCGAAGCTTGCGGAAATGGGACCTATCGATAAGTCCGGTATGGGTAAATTTATGGGCGCGCTCATGCTGGACCTCAAAGGCCGCGCTGACGGCAACGACGTGAAGGAAGTAGTGAACTCATTGATTTCATAACCTACATTTGGCATTATGAGCGCTGAACGCAGACCTTTAAGGAAAGAACATCCGATGGCACAGCCAATCCAGGTGCAGCAGGCGCGAATCAATGGCGACACCGCAGCTCTCAGCGCAATGGGTAGCAAGGGCGCGGAAGTCACCAATCGGATACGCTCTTCTATACGAGCCGAAGACGAAATGCTCGCCATGGTGCGAGCGAGGGAAGAGTCTGAGCGCAAGCATCAGACCGGCGAAGACGTCATACCACTCGATACCTATAACTAGAGCCATTGGCTCTGCAGGGGCGCGCTTACTCCGGCGCGCCTTTGACTTTATGCATTTTTATGCTTTCATGAAATAAACGTTCCTTTCAGGAGATCACCATGCCCAGGGCGCCGAAGGCTAAACTGCCTACCTCCCACTTCGAACTTGGTGCTGACGGAACGAACGCATTCTTCGTGTTCACCAATACGGTCATCAACCGCATTGAAATCGTCAGCATATCCCTCAAATACGTCATCTTCAGGGTCTGCTACCCCGACCGAAGCTTTCTTTTCGGTTTCCGATTCGGTAAACCGTTCATCCGCTCGGTCAGGCTCGAGAACAAGATACGTCTCGCTGCAGAAACTTACCGCGAACTCTATCGTCTGGCCGACTCGTTCATGCACGCTTCTCTCGCGGGCGTTCAAGAAAACTTTGAGGTCAAGCACAAGGGATACTATCGGCTCAATGACGGCGAGCGTTTCAAGATCCGTTCTATCCGTGCTCGCGAGTTCATCGTCGAATGCGATAAGCTGCTGTACGTCTTCGAGCCGTTCTACTCGGGCGACGAAGTGCAGTCGAGTCTACGGGGTACCGGCGACGGGTTGCCCAAAGCCCTCCGCACATTCCTCTTCGGATTCAGCCGGATCGCCATGACAGCCTACACGCCCTACAAACGGGTCGAGGGCGAGCTGCTACAGCCGCTCGCGCTCTATCCGGACCACGAGGCGGAAGCGCCTCGCAAAACACGGCAGATGCGCACGAGGAAAAAACTCGAAGCCCTAAAGGCCATGGGCAAGCCGGCGAAATCGGTTCCGAAGAAAGAACCGGCGCCACCACTCACTCGAAACCTGTTTGAAGCACGGGTCCTCCGCTAGCGGAGGACCCGTTTCTTTACATATACTCGTTCTTAAGCTATAATATTCGTGGAAGTCGGTGATGGTGGGTAACATCCAACCAAATAAGGATAAGTCACCGATGTCCGTTCCTGAATATGAAGCCATAGTGCGTCACGATGCCCTCAGTGGACTTTCCGTCGTC
>JAQBRK010000018.1 GCA_028286505.1 Parcubacteria group bacterium | reverse complement strand
CTCTTCTTCCGAAGAGCCTTCCTCCGAACCGTCGGTCTCAATGATGAGTTCATCGTCCTGCATATGCATAGAATATGCCCGAAATGGAGGCAGTAGTCAAAAAAGGAGGCCCGACTGCGTGAGCAGCGGGCCTCAGGTCCTTCAGGGTTTGCGATAGGAACCCACCGCAATTCGAATCCTCAGCGCACGTGCAAAACCGTCGATTTGGAGATGCTCCCAGAGTGCCGTGACCGTCGTGGCCATATGACGCTTTGGCCAACGCGCCTTGTTCATGATTTGGTAATACTTCATGCCGGCGACATACCCGTCCAAAACCGTTTTGCACTCCGGAGAGAGCGTTTCGATCAAGTTACCGACCCGTTCATGGATGTCTGCGGGCGGAGGTTCTTTTATCTTTCGATGCCTCCTGCCGTCGGTTTTCCCGGACTGACCTTCCGTGAAGAACGCCATGCCCTTTTTGTAGAGAATGGTGCTTCCGATATGGTCAGGTAGTACTTGGAGACTTTCCGTCCGGTGCGCCAGCAGGTAGTTGTCGGTGGCTGGCGTGGTGGACGCAGTATGCTCGTCGCAAAGGCCCGTCAGAAAGTCGGTAACCGTGCGCGGGTTAGGTCCTTTGGAAATACAGCGATGACAGAGACGTTGCGGCGAAGTGCATTGGATAGCACAGCATTGGGGATTACGTAGTTCCGACCCCGATCTTAGTTCGCAATCTTTTCTAGTCGCCCCGTGCGGATTCCAAAAGCACGGGCGGTGGATGATGACCGTATCATCCTCCTTAACGAGTGATTTCAGTGCAAAACCGCTCCCGTCCATGTTAAAACCCCTGTTGTTTGCTCTACCATAAGAGCCTGGCGGTAGTATACGCAGGAACGCGACTGGGACAAGCGCTACAGTTTTTTGTAGTCGGTGATTTGCCAACCGTCGAGACCTTTCACTACTGTAAATTCTCCGGCGGTCGATGCCGAAGTGGTTGTTGCTCCTACGCCATTCGTAACGGTCACGATGTTCACGTCGACGACATATTTGTCATCGGTTACTTTCGTTACCTTGGTGATATCGATGCGGTCAGGTCGTGAAGTGGCGGTAAGACGACCCAAAGCGTTCAGTGGATCGGCTTTCCATTTCGCGAGAAGGTCAGGATGTACGTAAAACGCGTAGTAGGTATCGATTTCCTTCGCTATGGCCGTCGAAGAGGCCGTGTAGAGGTGCACTTGCTGAAGTTCGTCTCCAAGACCGGAGATAACCAGACGCATTTGTGCCGGATCGGCTATGGATGATTGCGAGCGATTATAGGTATAAAGCTCGTATGCGCCACCTGCGGCAAGCAGCGCGATTATAAGGACAAGAAGATATCGTTTTAGCATCGTACCAGTATAGACGATTCAGATAGGTTTTGCTTACCAAGCAAAACCGCTCGCGAAGGCGAGCGGTTTTGAAGTGCGAAGAAAAGGCTGCAAATGCAAGGCCTCGAGCGAGGAGTAAGCGAGGCGTACACGCGTACGATGAGCGCAGTGCCGAAACGAGAAAACGCCGCAGATGCGGCGTTTTCTTCGTGCTTATCGCTTTGACCACTGTGGGCGCTTCCTAGCCTTCCGAAGACCCGGTTTCTTGCGCTCTACGGCACGAGGATCGCGCTTCAAGAAGCCTGCTGATTTAAGTGCAGGACGAGCGGCGATACCCTCTGCGTCATCATTCAAAAGTGCGCGGGAAATAGCGTGGCGAACGGCAACCGCTTGCGCTGACTTGCCTCCTCCCTGCACGCGGGCTTCGATGGTGTAGTTTTTCTTGGACTCGAGAACCTTGAAGGAATCGAGCGTGATGCCATCGCGTTCTGCGGTACCGAAGTAGTCGCGCGCCGTCATACCGTTGACCATAACGGAATTCTTATCCGCGGGTGTGAGCTTTACGCGTGCGCTTGCAGTTTTGCGGCGGCCTACGGCCGTGGTGTAACGAGGGGTATCAGACATACGAAATATTAATCTTTGATAGTGAGACGCTTCATGCGCTCCTTGCGAAGCTTGTTGCGCGGAATCATGCCGTCAACGGCCTTGCGCAGTACTTCTCCTACGCCCTTCTTCTCGATCATCATCTGCATCGAGGTAGTGATAAGGCCGCCCGGATAGCCGGTGTAACGAACGTAATCCTTCATGGCGATACGCTTCTCGGTCATGCGAAGCTTGCTTACGTTCACGATGGTGACTTCCATAGGAAGCACCTCGTTCTGAACGTAGGAAGCTGACTTCTTACCAAGAAGGATGGAAGCGGCCTCGCTGGCTACGCGTCCGAGTGAACGGTCGGCAGCGTCGATGATGTAAGCCGTGCGCTCTCCACCTTGTACAGGTCCACCCTTATGCGTTTTGATTGTTTTCTCAGCCATACTCTTTTATTAATAGTCGCTAGCTCCTAGACGAAGGAGATGTAAGCGACTTTGCGTCCGTCGGTAGCGGTCGTGGAGCGCTTCGTGATGCGGGTGTAACCACCAGGACGCTCGACGTAGCGAGGAGCGATGGAAGCGAAAAGCTTCTTCACGACCTCGTCGTCGTTACCAAGGCGGCCTGCAACGAGACGACGCTGGGCAACGGTGTTCTTGCGAGCCGCTGAAACGAGCTTCTCGATAAGCGGACGAAGCTCTTTTGCCTTCGCTTCCGTGGTTGAAATACGCTCATGCATGATAAGCGACTTCATAAGGCCACGCATAAGAGCCGTTCGCTGGTCGTGCGAGCGTCCGAATGATCGTCCCTTGTGGCTGTGATTCATAACTTAGTGTGTGAGTACCCTATCACGTAACGCTTATTTCCTCAATTTTGAAGCGATTACTCGCCTTTGAGGCTTAGGCCGAGGCTGCCGAGGGCTGCTTCGATCTCCGTTACCGCCTTGTCGCCGAGGCCGTCGAGCTCCTTAAGAGCGCTTGCGGTCTTGCGAGCGAGACCTGCTGCGGTCTTGATGCCGCCTTCAGCGAGTGCGCCCGCCACGCGAGCCGAGAGACCGAGGTCCTCAACCTTCACCTTTGCCCCGTCCTTGCTCCCGGAAGCTGCTGCCGAGGAATCCTCGAAATCACCTGCAGTCGACGTCTCAGTCTCCTCCTGGAAGCCAATAACGGACTTGAGCTGGTGGATCATGATTTCGATAGAGCTCTCAAGAGCTTCACGAGGCGTAAGCGTACCGTTCGTCTCGATAAGAATACGGAGACGGTTGAAATCGGTACGGTCACCGACGCGCATGTTCTCTACTTCGTAGTTCACGCGGCGGATAGGAGTGAAGGTCGCATCGAGTGCGATGGTACCAATGTCCACTTTCTCCTTCGTGAGTACTTCGCGGGCGACATAGCCGAGGCCGCGTTCGATGGTAGCTTCGAGTTCGAGCGATACCTTTCCGGCAACGTCAGCGATGTGCGCGTCAGGATTCGTGATCGAGACCTGGCTCGGCATGATGATGTCTGCGGCGGTAACGTCCTTTGGACCTTTGATGGAAAGGCGAATGGTCTGAGGCTCATCTCCCTGAAGGGCGAAGTGAACGCGCTTCAAGTTAAGAAGAATCTCCATGACCGATTCGCGAACGCCCTCGATCGTAGCGAACTCGTGCTGAACATCGTCTATTTTGACCGACGTGATAGCAGCGCCCGAAAGCGATGAGAGGATGATGCGGCGAAGCGAGTTGCCGAGGGTGTGGCCGTAGCCCGGATAGAGCGAATCTATCTCGTAAATGCCTTGCAGTCCCTCTTCGGAGACGACGCGTGGCTTTGAAGGGAGGGTGATGTGGTATTCCATAACTCAATCGTAATTAACCGGATTTAATAAATGCGTGAAGTCGATGCCAGGGCCGAAAGACTCCGTAGGCAAGGCGCGTAAAAACGTGCACTGCCTACGAAGCCTTTCTCCAAGGCTTAACGGCTGTAGAACGAGAGCACTGCCGGAAGGTCTCCTGCGGTATTCGCAGATTCGGACGTCGGCAATTCCTGAACGCCGCCTTCCATCTTCTTCGGGTCCCAGGTAAGCCATGACGGTAGCGGACGCTCCATGAACTTTTCCGCGAAGTTCTCGAATAGCACGCGGCTCTTGGAACCCTCGCGGACTGCGATGCGGTCGCCTATTTTAATAGCCTGCGAAGGCACGGTTGTCTTCTTGCCGTTCACGGTGATGTGACCGTGAGATGCCATCTGGCGAGCTGCGCGACGCGTAGACGCGAGGCCCATACGGTAGAGGATGTTATCAAGGCGAAGCTCAAGCTGGCGATGCAGGATGTCCGCAGGAATAGCTCCGTGAGTCGCCATAGCGTTCGCAACGTAGGTTGAGAACTGGCTTTCGGAAATGCCGTACGTAACGCGTACTTTCTGCTTCTCGAGAAGCTGCTTGCCGTATTCGGTAGGTCCACGTCCGCGGCTACCCTTCTTGTTCATCGCAGCACGCTCCGCAGAAAGCGCGAACTTCTGGGTCTGCGTCTTTTCGAAGATGCTCGCTCCGAGACGCTTCGCTAGTTTGAATTTAGGTCCAACTTTCATATCGTGATATTTAAAATGCTATACGCGACGAGGCTTAGGAGCGCGAGGTCCGTTGTGCGGCACGGGAGTTGCGTCCTTGATGGCGCGAATGGTGATGCCCTTGCCCGAGAAAGCGCGGAGTGCCGACTCGCGACCGGCACCGACGCCGCGAATGATGACCGAAGCCTCCTTCACGCCGATAGCCATTGCGCGCTCGCCGAGAAGCTCACCCACCTTTGCTGCTGCGTAGGGAGTCGACTTACGTGCACCCGAGAAACCAAGAGCTCCGGCAGAAGACGACATAACGGCGTTTCCCTTCTCATCGGTAAGAACCGCCTTCGTGTTGTTGAAGGTGGCTTCCACGTGAAGAACGGCACGCTCGATGCGCTTCTTGACGGCCTTTCCGAGGGCGCGCTCCTTGCGTCCCTGATCCATGCCGCGTCCTGATTTCTTGATGATTCGTTTCTTTCCCATAGTAGTTTAAAAAGCGTGCAGAATTATGTCTTCTCGAGCGTGCGACGACCGGAACCCATAGTCTTACGGGTGTTGCCACGAACGGTACGGGAGTTGGTCTTCGTGCGCTGGTTGCGAACAGGAAGACGACGCTCATGGCGCATACCGCGCTTGGAACGTATATCCTTAAGACGCTTTACGTTCTGACCGATTTCGCGCTTCAATTCTCCCTCGATAGTGAACGCTTCGGCAAGAAGACGAATGGACTGCTCCTCATCGGCAGTAAGCTCCTTTCCCTTCTTGGTCTCTGCGATTCCAACATCCTTCAAAATCTTCTTTGCGCGGGTTGGTCCGATACCAAAGATAAGAGGCAGCGCATAAACGAGCTGCTTGTCATCTGGAAGGGTTACTCCGGCGATACGCATGGTGTACGAAAAATTTAAGTGTGACGACTAACTAGCCCTGGCGTGCCTTGCGGCGAGGATTACGCTTGTTGATCCGGTACAGACGTCCGCCACGACGAACGATGATGTCGCCGGGCTGCTGAACTTTGATGGATGCGCGTACTTTCATGTAGATATAGTGCTTACGTGTTTAGGAAAGGCGACGAACGATGCGGGCGCGTCCGCCATACGGGTCGAGGACCAGTTCTACCTGGTCTCCTAGCAGTACGCGGATGCGGTGCAACTTCATCTTCCCGGCAAGGTAGGCGAGCAGTAGCTCACCCGTAGCACCTTCCCGTTGTCCAGCCTTTACGGGCATACGAACACGGAATAGCGAATTTGGAAGCACCTCTTCTACGGTGCCCGTGATCGCATCGCTAGCCTTTTCCTCCATGTGAAGCCTCGTTATAGTAGCAGGACTGAAAAATACCGCAAGTACGCTATTTAGCGGAGGTCGCTCCCACGACCGTTACCTTGATTTTTTGAGGATCTGCGGGGAAATGACTGGCCCAAAACGGACGAAGCACCAGGGTCGCCTTGTCTACTTCAGGGAAGCTTTTAAGCGCTATTTCGGCCGATTCGCGCGTTTTTGCAGCTACCGCACCTGCTATCTTGGCCGGGTCCACCGTCCACACAACAACGGTGTTTCCGCTCAAGCTGAACGGGAATTCCGTGGCGTCAGGAGCGATGCTTGTTTGCGTTGGAGTGACTTTAAGGTTCTGCACATCCTTCAGTGTCGCGGGCTGACCGTTATAGGTGCCAACTGATTTGAATGCGACGGCACGCGCGAGCGCGTCCGACGGGAATACTGCCGCGATGGTGCTTCCCTTTTCGGAAAGAGCGACCGTACCGGAGGCGCCTGCGACGTCAGTCTGTGGTGTGAAGTTGGTGAACGACGCTCCGGGAACCAAAACGTATCCGGCAGGAATTTTTGCGGCAAGGTCTTTGGCAAGTTCGGCCGCGAGCGTGGTTTGCATTGCTGCGTACTGCTTGTCCTTGGTCGCTTGCGCCACCGAAGGACGTGTTCCTGAGAATCCGCCCGTCATAGGTGCGTCCGACTTCGCCGTGACCTGGTCAAAGGCACTGCTGCCCTTAAGGCCCGGAATAGTGAAGGTGCTTGCGGGGATGTTGTACTTATCCCCGGCTTCGTCGGCGTATGCCGTTACGGTTATAGTGCCGCCGGCCGGAATGGAGATGGAATCGTGGATACGGAAGATGAGCCCGCTTGCGGTGGCGAAGCGCGTGTTCTTAATAAGAGCCTGTGGCGTGGTCTGACGGTTGGAGATCGTTATTTTACCTGAAGCCGGGTCCGCTGAGTTCGTGGTGCTTTCGGCAGGCACGCTCGCGGTAGCCGTTTTCTCGACCGTAATGAGCTGGAACGGCAAATCTCCCTGGCCGATGGTGGCTTTGAAGTCGGCCGCGACGGTAGCCACGCTTGATACCGGCGTAACGGTCACCTTAGCGCCGGCAAAGGCGTAGAGGACACCTCCGCAGAGCGCGACCACGAGAAGCGCGATAAGCGCAGTACCGAAGGGAAAGCGCCTTCCGCTACGCGCTCGCATACGACGCTCGGGAGGAGCTGGCGGAACTGCCACGAGAGGTTCTTCTGCAACCGGTTCTTGTACGGGTGCCTGTGCTTTCGGACGCATATCCATGGTCATGCCCGTTCTTTGGGGTGGGACGGGTCCGGCAGGACGTACCGGATCCGAGGCGGCCGCGTTTTGGTCACGCTCAAGCGAGCGGCGACGGGAAGGAGGAATGATGTCGTTAAGGTCTCTATGCATACAGCTAGCGTATAGGTATTACCTGTGGTCGGGTATGGAAATCAGTATACCAGCGTATGACTGCCCGGAAACCGATGCTTGGGTATAGGTCTTAGGAAAAGCGCTTCTTCGCGGCAAGCGCAATAAGGGAAAGCGCCGGGTCGAGCGGTTCACCGCTCTCGTTTTTGATGTAGGAAGAAAACTGGCCGGGCTGGATAGGAAGAATGGAAAGGGCCTCTTCAGAAAGCCAGAGGCTGCGTAGGGTCGGTGAATCGATGAGGCGGCGAAGAAAATCACGGACATTCTCTTCGGCAAGGAGAAAGACGGTCCGTGGCAGCGGCTCGTGCTTGGCGAGCTCGCTGAGCGAGGTGCGAATCTCCGACAACCAGAGCGTTTTCGCTTCTTCCACCTTCGTCACCTGTGCCGATTGCTCCCCTCCTACTTCCAGGAGCGGCAGAATCGGCGAAGAGAACCCCACGCTTCTTGCGGCACGTGCCATCTCACCATAACCATGGGGCATGCAGGAAGTCGAAATGAGAAGACCGTGCTTTGCGAGCAACACTTCAGCGGCTTCGTTACCGACATCCATGATGAGGAAGTCGCGCTGATGAGGATAGAGATCGCGGAATACCGCGTAGCTTTCAGGCATGAACGCCGCGAATTCGATATGCGACTGGTGAAGGGACTTTCGTACGGCTGTTCTGACCAGCTCCATCATGTCGTTCTTGAGCGAGGACGAAAGCATGATGAGTTCGGCGCGTTTAATCTTCTTACCGAAAGGATTCTCTACTTCATAGCCATTCAGGAGGGTCGCTATAGCCATCTGGCTGACCACCGTATGACCGTCCACAGGCTTCGTTTGCTTGCTTGCGGCAGCGCTCACGAGCTTTTGGGTAAAGAGAAAAGGTCGCTCTTCTTCGATGACGGTGCTGAATACGCGAGACGTTTGCCAGGGCGTCGTAAGCGTCACGAGTGCACGGTCCACGTTTCCTTTACCGGATACTTTACGCAGGAGCGTACTTCCTTTCTTGGTAAGCGAGTTCAGAGCAAGCTCGAGGGTGCGCGGAAGCGCTTCTTCGAGAGGCTCGGTAGCGTGCGGGTCCATAGGGACACGCGTGCTGTAGATAAGCGTGGGCGATGCCCCACTCTCAAGCAACACATACGCCGCACCAATGGAAGACGACCGCACATCGATAAGTGCGATCGTCTGCGTTTTCTTACCGAACGACAGCAAACTCATGTAGAGAGTATAGCAACCAACATTGGCTGTTCCGTGAAAATGCTATTCGAGAACTGCCTTGATACGGCGAATGCCGGAGGCTACCGCTTCTTCTTTCTGTATTTTAAAATGTCGCCCTTCCGCGTGCAGTTCGCTGGTGTTCGTCACGTGCGGGCCGCCGCAGAACTCAAGCGAGAACGCGTTCGGAATATCGGGGCTGTCTTCGGTCGCGTGTGCGGGACCGACGGAATATACCGAGACCATATCCGGATACTTCACACCGAACTCCATCTGGGCACCGAGTTTTTCCGCGTCTTCGCGCGGCATAACCGTGCGCGTTACGGGCAAATCCTGATAGATGACCTCGTTCACTATTTTTTCGACTTCTTCCTTTTGTTCAGGTGTCATCTTCCCGGGTGATGAGAAGTCGATGCGCAGGCGTTCCGAGGTGATGTTCGAGCCGCGCTGCTTCACTTCGTCTCCAAGAACCGTTTGGAGAGCACGCAGAAGAATATGATGAGTGGTGTGATATCGAACGGTCAGCTCGGCATGGTCGGCAAGGCCGCCCGCGAAGCGCTGCGCACCTCCGGCACGCGAGGTGTCCTGGTGCTCCTTCATCTTCGCGGCAACCGCTTCCGTATCGAGAGCGATACCGCGTTCCTGGGCGAGTTCCTGCGTAAGTTCGACAGGGAATCCGTACGTAGTGAAGAGGGTAAACGCGTCTTCGGCCTTCACCTCACGCTTTGTGACGAGTTTTTCGAATTCTCGCAGACCCTGGTCGAGGGTTTTGCGGAACTTCTCCTCTTCCTTCGCGAGTTCCTCGCTGATCGTATTCGTGTTCGCAAGAACTTGCGGATAGTGGTCCTTGTAGGCTTCACCATATCCTTTGGCTACTTCGGAAAGTACCGCTTCCTTGATACCGAGACGGTCTGCCTCACGAATAGAACGACGTATAAGGCGGCGCAGAACGTAGCCTGCCTCGGTGTTCGAGGGCGTTACGCCCTCCGCAAGCATGAAGGAAGCTGCACGCATATGGTCAAGAATGATGCGAAAAGAGCGGGTGGCATCTGCGTCTTCGTACTTCTTTCCGGAACGAGTTTCGATGACGTCGCGTGCTGCGTCGAAAACATCGATGCTGAAGATATCGGGGCCGACCGTTGCCATCGTTATGCGCTCGAGGCCACCGCCGAAGTCGATGTTCTTTTTTGGAAGCTCCGCGAAAGAACCGTCATCTTGCTTGAAGAACTGCATGAAGACCGAGTTCCCTATTTCAACGAAGCGCCCGCAATCGCAGTTCGGATGGCAGTTCGCTCCCCACTTCGGGTCATGAGGAGTGCCGAAGTCATAAAAGATCTCGGAGTCGGGACCACCCGGCTCCCCGACCGGCATTTTCGCCGGTACGCCCGCACGGCTCCACCAGTTCTTATCGGAGTACGCGAAGATGCGTTCACCGTCCTTCATGCCGAGTTCGTATCCCGCTTCTTCGCTACCTATCGAGGCAAAGCCGGCCTCGATTCCCTTCTCCTTAAAAAGTCGCTTCCAGATATCTGCCGCTTCCGTATCTTCGGCTATGCCGGCCCCCTGGTCTCCCGCGTATACGGTGATGTAGAGCTTCTCCGGGTCGATGCCGAATCCGGTTTCGGCGCTCGTAAGGAATTCGAAAATCCACGGAAGCTGTTCCTGCTTGAAATAGTCGCCGAACGACCAGTTACCGAGCATTTCGAAGAAGGTCGTGTGACGGTTGTCGCCAACTTCTTCAATGTCTCCCGCGCGGAACGAAAGCTGGGAGTTCACCACTCGCTTACCTTCCGGATGGTCCTTTCCAAGGAAGTACGGCAACAGCGGCTGCATGCCGGAGGAAGTGAAAAGCGTGGTCGGGTCATTGCCCGGCACTATTGGTGCCGACGGAATGATTACGTGCCCGCGAGCCGCGTAGTAATCGAGGAAGCGCTTACGTACTTCTGAAACTTTCATAGTAGTGACGATATCACGGCTCCAGGTAAATGATGAAGCCCCGAGAGAGCGTTGCTCCATCGGGACCATGGTCCGCGCTTTTTACTTTGCAGGTTTAGGAGCCTTGAGCATGAAGCTGGTTTGGCTTCCGCTTTTGATTGACTCGATTCCCTCGTCGACGAGTTTGATCGAAAGTCCTCGAATTTGTTCCTCGCTCATGACTTGGTGGCTTTTGAGCGCACCATATCCGTGAGCGCTTTCGATATCGTGTTCGATTGCCGCCATGTCAACGCCGACGTAATAGAAGGTCCAGTGACGAACCACCACTTCCGCAAAGATCATATGAATCTCTCCTGATGAACAGGAGTGCTTTTTATCACGAATCCCGATTTATTCAAATGTTCCCGCGGCAGCAAGCGAGAGCTTATCGAGTGGAATGAGTGCGGATGCGGCGAACAACTCCTCGAGTTTTAGTGCGTTCAGAAGCGTTAGGTATTCGTCAATGTAGGAAAGCTCGCGATGACGGCGACCGATTTGATGCAGGGCGGCAGCAAGTCCGCGCGTGGTTGAGAGCCCGACCGCGTAGAGACCGGTCATTTCTTCTTTGCGGTGCTGCAAACCTTCCTTAGTGATACCGCTCTTGAAGAAGATGGCGATTTCTTTACGGAGCATGGCAACGCTATGCGCGTATTTAGCCGGTGAGAACGTTGCCCAGACAGCGAATGCGCCGTCGCTTCCGCCGGTGAACCCCGTAGGACGGGAATACACGCCGTAGGTAAGGCCGTCTCGTTCGCGGAGGGTGGTCATAAGATGGCTCGTGAACCCACGACCGCCAAGGAGCTCCGTGGCTACGATAAACGGCAGGTAGAGCGGGTCGTTGTACGTGAGCGGCACGGAAGCTCCTATGAAAACATCGATGTTCGACTTATCCGTGATGGTCACCAGCTGTGTTTTCGATTCTTGTTTTTTTGCATTCAATTCCTTCTCCGGGGCTTCTTTCGTTCCGGCCGGAAGCTTCTTGAAATACTTTACGGCTGTCGAAAGCGCACGCTCAGGCTCGATGTCACCCACGATAGCCAGCACGAGCCCACCCTGACCGAGCACCTTCTTGAACGAGACGAGATCGGTTCGCTCGGCCTTACCGAGGTCGCGGATACGTTCATCGGTCGTTTCTTCGTAATTAACGTGGTTTTCGTCATAGATGCTACGAGAAAGTGTGATGGCTGCCTGTACGCGCGTGTCTGATTTCTCTTCCAGAAGTTCTCCGTGGATGCGCTCTTTTGCACTTTTCACTTCCGCCACGGGGAAAGCCGCCTCCCCAAGACATTCGACGATAACGGAAAGAAGCTGATTCAGGTCTTCCGGCAAGCACGAGCCGCGGAAATAGGTACGCTCGTCACCTGACGAAAACGAGAGCGAAGCGCCGCGAGCAGCAAGCGTTTCGCGGATGACGTTCTTGTTCTTGTTTTTCGTACCCGCATCGAGCAGTTCGGCTGCAAGGACGGAGACTTCTCCCTTACGGCGCGGGAGCATGTTCCAACCACCCAGTACGCTGCCTTCCACGTACACGAGGTCTTTGACACCCGTCCGGCTCGCGAATACGCGAGCGCCCTCCCAAGCCTTTTCTAGAATGTTGTCGGAGATACGTGCCATACCTATGCGGAAGTGTTAATGAAATACCCGACGGTCGAGGTGTCATCGGTCAGATAGGTTTTCGCGACGCGACGCAGGTCTGCGGCCGTAACAGCATTCACCTTTTCTCCCATATTGATGAAGTGCGACCAGTCGCCGGTGGCCAGGCTTTCGTTTATCGTTGAGAGAAGCTGGTACAGACCGTCTCTGCGCTGCGCAAGTTGAGCACGTAGCAATCGCTTCGCTCGTGCTAGCTCCGGAGCAGGTACGTTAGTTTCCTGAAGTTCCGTGTATACGTTACGAACGACGGCCTCTGCCTTTTCATGGGTCGCTTTAGGAGTAAGCGCCAGATAAGTGATAAAAAGCGACGGGTCGTGGAGTTCATAGCAGTAGACACTCGCTTCCGTCGCCAGTGCCGTGTCGACGAGTGCGCGATAGAGCCTGCTTGTCTTGCCGTTATCAAGGACGGTCGAAAGTACAAGCAGCGCGGGCATATCAGGATGATGCGCGTTCGGTATCTTATGTCCGATACCGACCATATTAATGCCAGCGCGCTTTACTATGGCTCTTCGCTCGCCTTCCTGAATAGGCTCCTCGGTATACATTTGCGGATAGCCTCCTGCCTTCTTCGGGTAGCGTGAAAATTCTTTCTTTATGATCGCGAGGGCTGCTTCAGCATCGAAATCTCCCGCCACCGTTACAGTGGCATTGTCGGGCCAGTAAAACTCGTCATAGAACTGCTTGAGACGCTCTATAGAGACGCCTTCGATATCGCTCTTCCAACCGATAGTGGAGTGATGGTACGGATGCGCCTGGTAGGCGATAGCCCAAATTTGTTTATCCAGCGCTTCGATCGGGAGATTCTCGCCGCGCTCGAATTCATTACGGACGATAGGCATCTCGTCCGCACGATCTTTCTCTATAAAGCGAGCCGTGCGCATACGGTCGGCTTCGAGCATTACAGCGTCCTTGAGCAGATGCTTCGGCATGACGGCGTAATAATTGGTGCGATCGAACCACGTAGACGCGTTTATCATGGCGCCGCGTGACTCAAGGAAATGTTTGGGGCCGTTGCCCTTCTCCTCATTGAAATTTTCGGAGCCCTTGAACATAAGGTGCTCAAGAAGATGCGTGGCACCGGTGTATCCTATTGCTTCGTTGCGAGAGCCTACATGGTAGGTCACCATGAAGCCGACTACCGGGACGGAAGTGTCTCGAGCAAGCAGAATGCGCAAGCGATTCTTATCGATGCGATACTCTGAAATGCCACCTTTTTCACCGACGAAGGTAATGCCAGGCGTAGTTATCTTTTGTGGAGAGGTACGAGCCATGTACTGAAGATATCAGCATTTCCTACATGAATCAAAACGGAAGCATTCCGCGACCATTTACCGTTTCGAAATATAGCGATGCATCGCTATATTTGATGGTGTGGTTCATTTCCAGGTGATAGGCGTCTCCTGGTGATCAAGAAGATAGGCGTTTGCTTTACTGAAAGGTTTAGAGCCGAAGAAGCCATTGTAGGCCGAAAAAGGCGAAGGATGCGGTGACTCAATGACGCAGTGCTTCGTGCGGTCGATATGTGCGCCCTTCGTCCGCGCATAATTACCCCAGAGTATGAAAACGAGATGTTCCCGCCTCTCCGACAGTACTTTTATGA
>JAQBRK010000012.1 GCA_028286505.1 Parcubacteria group bacterium | reverse complement strand
TCTTCAAGAATCACCGCACGTGCGGTATAGCGGGAGAAGCCTTTCTGGCTTACCAAATATTCAACCACTGCGCCCTTCCCCGAACCGTTCGTTCCGGTAATGGCGATAAGCATGACTATTTGTTCTTAGCGAACCGGTGCGCGATAGGAATGAGAAGCGGTGCGGAGCGGCAGATGGAAGAGAAGGTACCGGCGACAACGCCCACGAGCATCACGAGTGCGAAGGTGCGCGTGGTCTCGCTACCGACAACGATGAGCGCGAGAAGCGCGAGCGCTACGGTGAGTGCGGTGTTGATGGAACGGCCGATAGTTTCGGTGATGGAGCGTCCTACGACTTCCTCGAACGCCTGATGTTGGCCGCTCTTTTCGTTACGGCTTAAGTGCTCGCGTACGCGGTCGAAGATGACGATTACGTCGTTGATGCAGTACCCGAGAAGAGCGAGGAGCGCTATCGCGAACAGGGTATCCACCTGGGCGCCGGTGAAGTACGCGTATATGGCGAAGAATCCGGAGGGAACGATGATATCTATCGCGAGCATGGCGACCGCCGTGATGCCGTAACCCCAGGCTGGAACGGGTTTAGGTACTTTACGGAAGACGAATGCGATATAGAGCATGATGGCGAGTGCGACCGCACCGATAGCGTAGAGCGCCTTCGTTGCTAGTTCGTTGCCGAGCGTTGGTCCGATGGAGTTCGAGCGAAGCTCCGTGACCGCGTCTGTTCCATTGTTCGAAAGTGCAGCGATAAGCGCCACATGGTCCTCGGGAGAAAGCGTGTGGGTGCGCACAATGACGCCGTTCGTACCGCTTTCACGCACCGACGGTTCGCCGAAGTGAAGAGACGCTACGCGCGCGACGAGTTCTTCATGGCTCGGACGCTGGTTCGTGTACCCTATTTCAACGATGGACCCTCCCGTAAATTCGATGGAAAGGGTCGGTGGGATGAATACGAGTGCAGCGATAGAACCGACGAGAAGAAGTCCCGTAAACCAGAAAAAGAAGCTGCGGTGTCGTACTACAAACATATATTATTTCTTAGTCGCATTAAGTCGTAAGCCGCTCGAAAGAAGGAAGTCCCATACGCCGCGTGCTTTCTCGGGAATGACGGCAAGGAGGAAGACGCGCGAGATGAACACCGCGGAAATGAGCGAGACGATGACGCCGAACCCGAACACGAGCGCGAATCCCTGGACGATCGAAGTACCGAGCCAGAAAAGAATGACGGATGAGATGAGCATCGTAAGGTGACCGTCGCGAATAGCAGGCCATGCACGTGCGAAACCGATACCGACTGCGTCATGCGCGTCCTTACCGAGACGGAGCTCTTCTTTCATGCGCTCGAAGATGAGGACGTTCGCGTCTACTGCCATACCTATGGAAAGAATGAGCGCGGCGATGCCGGACGCAGTGAGCGTTACGGGAACAACTTTAATGATGGCAATCGTCACGATGAGGTAGATGACGAGCGCTACGGTCGCAATGACTCCCGGAAGGCGGTACCAGAAGATCATGAACAAAGCGACGAGAAGGAATCCGATAACGCTTGCCTTGAGGCCGGCGTCGAACGCGGTAGCGCCAAGCGTGGGTCCTGCAGTATTGCTTGAGATGAGCTCAATAGGTACAGGAAGCGCGCCGAAGTTAAGTTCGCGCACGTGGTCACGAGCTTCGGTCGGGGTGAAATTACCCGAGATGACCGCGGTACCGCCCGGAATAGCTTCCTGAATGACCGGAGCTTCAGTGAGCTGTCCGTCGAGGAAGATGGCGAGCTGCTTACCCACGTTGTCTTTCGTGATCTGGCCGAAGAGCTTTGCTCCTTCGTCATTGAAATGTATGACGATGGTCGGCGAACCTGCTGCAGCGCTCGAGTTGCCGGTACCGAACTGAAGCTCGGCGCTCTTAAGGTAGCGGCCCGTAAGGCCGGTTGAAGTGTAGGCTGTTGTACTTGCGGTTGAAGAAGCGACGGCGAGCTTGAATTCAAGCGTTGGCGTCTTCCCGATAGCGTCGACCGCAGCCTTTACGTCGGTGACGCCCGGAAGGTCAACGAGGAGACGGTCTTCCTGCGAGTTAGCGACCGCGCTTGAGTGCTCAAGCTGGACCAAAGGCTCGGCGACGCCGAAGAGGTTCACGCGACGGTCAATGACGTCACGAAGAGCTGAAAGTGCTCCCTGCTTATCTCCCGTAACCGCAGCCGTATTGGCCTTGTAGATAAGTTCGGTGCCGCCGGCAAGGTCGAGACCGAGCTTCACGCGGAAATGGTTACCGGTTCCATTGGTCGTAATGACGAACCAGCCGATAAGTCCGGCAATAACGAGTACGCCAAGCGCAGGGATAAATCGCATAATAAGGCTACTATACGGCTTTTTAACGGCTCTGCAAACCGTGCCGCTTGGTCAATAAGGCGGCATTCGCGAAGAGGCATGCTACTGCTATGGGACCGACTCCACCGGGAACTGGGGTAAAAACGCTCGCGAGTTCGGCGCAGGCAGGGTCTGCGTCCCCGACGATAGCTCCCCCGGACTCCGAAGTGCCGGCATCGATGAGTACCACCCCGTTCATAAGGTGTTCCGGTCGTATAAGCCCGGGGCTTCCCGCTCCACTTACGACGATGTCGGCATTTTTTAGTATGGAAAGATCGCCCGAATCGCGCGTCAGCGTTTCCACGCTCACCCCCGCTTGCGCGAGCCATGCCGCACACGGTTCTCCAACCAACCATCCCTGCCCAATCACAACCGCACGCTTCCCTTGTACCTCCACTCCGGAGCGTTCGAGAATCTCTTTCATGGCAGCTACGACCGGTGGCAAGAGTGCATCAGAGTCTCCTTTTTCGAAAGCGTCGTGAGCAGCAGTTGAAAGCACATCCGCATCGAGCGAAAGCGGAATCGCATCAAGAACTGTTTTCGTGTCTACCTGTTCCGGTAACGGAAGCTGTACGATAATACTATCTGCACCCGGAAGGGCTATTTTTTCAAGAAGATCTTCGGTCGTGGCGTCGTTCTCCATACGAATGAGTTCGAGATACATGCCTGCTTCCCGTGCCCGCGCTTCTTTAATACGTAAATAGGACTCGGTAGCCGCAGAGGGTGCCATGACTATTGCGCGGACGATAGGTGCGTCGCCCACGAGTGAGGCGCGTATCCCAGCAGTAATCTCCCGCGCTATTAGTCCACCCTCGAATACCATGGAGCCATCTTATCAGAAGCTACTGCATTTCTTCGACGAGACGGTCCATGAGGGCAGGTAGGGTGTTCCGATCAACTACTTCTTTACATCCTTCTACGAACGCCTGTTTTTCGGATTCGGAAAGCGAGAGAAGGTGCTCAAGCTTGCTCGCAAGAGCTGTCGCATTACCATCCGCATAATAAAATTCATCTGATACCTCGCGTTTAAGATCTAAGCTCGAAGAAAGTACAAGCGATCCAGCTGCCATTGCTTTGAAAGTAGTCTTGTCGAGCATACCGCTGCGGCTCGCGTTTACAAAAATCTCGTGCGAGCGGTAATACCGAAATGTTTCCGTGTTCGGAACCGCTCCCGTGAACCTCACGTCTGCGCTGATGCCAAGCGTGGTGGCAAGCTTGGCTACTTCTTCGGGATACGTGGAGCTGTCTTCGGTTGGTCCGCCTACGAAGGTGGCAGTAAACCCGATTTCTCGTTTCTTGAGTAGATGCAGCGCAGCCAGCAGAAGCTCCGGACGCTTAGACGGATCCATTCGAGCGAGAAAAAGAATGGAGCGCGGCACTCGTGTCACCGATATTTCAGGATTGAGGGAATCTAGATTCACTCCTACCGGCATGAACTTCACCCGTTTGAACCGGGCCGTGTAGGAATAGGCTGAAGTGCAGAAGACTTTATTCGCGAGCGCTACTGCCACTGCCGTCTTCCACGAACCATTGTAATGATTCCTCCAAAGGTATACGCGCTTCCCCATCAACCGCCACAAAAGCCCTCCCAGCAGCACATACTCTTCGTTCATGTGTATGAGCACAGCGTCATAACCCTTGATTCGGATGAGTAGCTTATAAAAACGAATCACGTAGAGAAGCCGCGCGGCAAAGTGCGAAACCCGGCTCCGTTCTTTGCCGAGAGAGTGGACTCTGACCCCCTCCGGCAGCTCAAACTCTCCCTTCAGCAGGCATACGACGTCCACTCCGTCCGTTCGCTTCGCTAGTTCTGCTACCCACGGTACGAAAAATCCAAGTGCGGGGTCAGCACGGTCCATGATTTGGGTATAAATAAGGAGGCGCATGGTGCTGGAGGTTCGTACTATATACTATACCGGACCTATGCATATTCTCCTCGCGACCCCACTGGTGCCGCCCGAAATCGGGGGTCCAGCGACGTACACTAAGAAACTTGCCGAGCGATGGCACCGGAAACACCACCTAACCGTGGTTACGTATGCGACGACGTCCGAACGTATCCCTGATGTTGCCTTCTTCACCGTTAGCAAGAATCGGCCCCTGCCGATACGGCTTCTTAAATATTTTCTGGTGCTGCATAGGGCTGCAAAGGACGCAGATATCATCTATGTACAGAATGCTGTTGCTGCCGGACTACCGGCTGTAGTTGTTGGCTTGATGCGACATATACCCGTTGTACTTAAGTTCGTCGGTGATGAGGCGTGGGAGCGAGCAACGCAGCGTCGAGAGACCACTAAACGCCTCGAGGAATATCTGGATGCACCTGAAGGTGGAGCCTATGTGCGTTTCCTGGGAATGATACAAGGATGGGTCCTTCGTCACGCCACGGTCGTTACTACCCCGTCGGTATATCTGCGCGAAGCTATTATAAAAGCATACCGAGTGCGCCCGGAGCAGGCGGTGGTGAATTACAACGCCGCCGAGGAAACTGAAGCTCCACCGTTCGAAGCTGTAAGGAAGATCCATCAACTGGTAACGACTGCACGGCTCGTGGCATGGAAAGGTATCGATGGCATTATCGAGGCAGTCGCCTTGCTTACCGAACGGTTCCCAGATATTACGCTCGTCGTTGCTGGCGACGGCCCCGAAGAGGCGCGTTACCGCGCTCTCGCGGAGAAGCTCCGGGTCGCCGACCGCGTAACATTCCTAGGTCGCATATCACGTGCAGAAACCTGGCATCTACGCATGGGGTCTGCGGTATATGTGCTTAATTCGACCTACGAAGGTCTCCCCCATACCGTACTCACCAGTTTCGCCGCGAAGATCCCTATCGTAGCGACGAATATTCCGGGCACCAATGAAGCGGTCTATCACGAAAAAAGTGGTCTCTTGGTCGAAGCAGGTAATGTAGCAGAGTTGGCGGATGCGATTGCTCGGCTTCTGACAGACGAACCGCTTCGTGCAAAAGTCGTGGCAGGCGGTACGAGGCTGCTCGAAGAGAAATTCTCCTGGGAGGCGCACCAGGATTCCCTGGAACGGCTCTTTGCGTCGCTTGTTCAATAGAAAAACGGCCCCGTCGTGGACGGAGCCGTTTTATCACGAGGTTGGCGTTGCTTCAGGTAAGGGCGCGCACGCGGTACGAATCAAGGACGGCACCCTCGATGAGAGACCGGGACAAGCCCGTCTCTTGCAGCATCCGTTCTTTGCGGACTTCTTTTGTGCCCATCTTTGCCAGATGCTGCTCGTAGCGGAGCTGGTCATGCTCCGCGTCGGGAACGACGTAGCGTGCACCCCCTTCCGGAATAAGGGGCGCGATACCTTTGCCAAAGCGTAGCGCCATGAGCGCAAGCGTCACGGTTTCTTCGACGCCGGCTAGCCTATAGGTGACCGGACGACCGAATTCGTCTACACCACTGACTTCGAACTTCCCGGGTAGATCGGCGGCGATAGAATGGAAGCCGCCGACCGCAAGTACCTTCGCTGGATCGTAGCCAGCGAACGTGTTCGCGATCTCACCCTTCAGAATGGACTGCTGAAGTTCCTCGATCGCGAGTCCCGTTGCGTAGGCACCTTCTTCAAGAGCGGCGAGCATGTATCCGATATTGACCGAAGTGCAGTACTGCCACGCATTGCTGGAAGCAATGAGGCTCCAGCAACCGCGCGCGCGGTGAAGTTCGAGTAGCTGGTTCGGCACGGCGACGAATTGGTCTCCAGCCAGCTCGCTGACGGTGATGCGTGGGTCGAGCACACGGCGGAGTTCCGTCGCAGTCTCCCCGCAGTCATAGTCGCGTAGAACCGCGACATCGACGCCAAGGCCGCACTGGAGTGCCCGGAGTGCAAGGCGGGTTACGCTTTCGACGCGTTTCGAGACGGCGTCCGACGTGGTAGCAAAGGTGCGGGTAGCCAATCGGGCGCTACGCATTTTGAATCTCCCTTCTGATTATGGTTCCAAATGTATAAAACTATATAAAGCTATATTTGTCAATTAGCTGCCGCGCTCGCTCTGATACCACTCAACGAATCGTTCTACTCCGTCTTGGAATGAAGTCTTCGGCTTCCAGTCCAGAATCCTCTTTGCTTTCGCGATAGATGCGTGCGTGCGCTCAACACTTGCGTGATGACTGGGCCTGGAGACGACCCGCGCCTTCTTCCCTGTAGCCCGTTCAACGGTTCGAAGCATGTGCGTGAGCGATACCGATCCTGCGTTTCCGATATTCACTACCAGAAATCCGATGTTCTTTTTTGTAAGCACACGTAGTAGCGCATCTACAAGATCACCGATATACGTATAGTCGCGACGGCGTGTTCCCTTTCCAGAGATCTCGATCGTCTCGCCCTTAAGAATTTTCTCCACCCAGGTATAGAGCACAAGTCCCGGCCGCATGCGTTCTCCATATGCATTGAAGATACGGATGCATACAACCGACAATCCAAAATTATGGTGGTACGTATAAGCAAGTCCTTCTCCCGCTTTCTTACTCGCTCCATAGGGCGAGATAGCGTGATCCGTGACGGCATCCTCCTTGAAAGGTGCGGTATTATCATTGCCGTACACCGAGGATGAGGAAGCGAACACAAAACGTTTTACTTGAAATTCTTTGGCACATTCTAGAAGGTTCAGTGTGCCGGTAATATTCGTATCGACGTATTCCTGCGGCGCGACAACCGCATGACGCGTATCAGCTTTCGCAGCCAAGTGCAGTACGGCATCTGGCTGCTCTTTTTTAAAAATACGACGAAGGGCTGTCCTATCGCGAATATCGGCCTCGTAAAAACTAAACTGTGCACTTTTCTTGAGTCCTCCGATATTACTTCTCTTGAATGCAACCGGATAGGTAGGATCGAAATTATCGAGCCCGATCACCCGAATGCTGGGGTAGTTCTTAAGGAGGGCTTCTGCGGCGTTTGAACCAATGAAACCTGCGGCTCCCGTAACGAGTACTACCTTCATATGATTGCGCGCATTATCGACTCACTATACAATCCAACCATTATGCCGGCAAACGACGATATGCTTGCCCGCATCCGCACTACGCTTACTGCGCTCGGTTATTCCATCACTGAAGACCAGCCGCATATTAGCGGCGAGCGAGCGCACTTGAGTGTGAAAAAACAGGTACTGCTCGGCAAGAACGCTGCTGGAGTTCCTGTCGTCATAAAGACAAGCGACCATCCCGACGGAATCAAGGAAATATTGCAAGAGAAGACTGCGCGCGATGTTCTTAAACGACTTTCCTTTGCAATGGACGAACTTCTCCAGGCTGAGGAGCTGTTCTCCGGCAGCGAAGATGGGCGATACTTTCTGATTACTTCCTACATACCCCAAGAGAGCATTTTCGTCATACGCCCTATTGAAGAGCAATTTTTCCTCGCCCTACGGGCATTCGAGGCACAGGAAGCATTTCATGCGACAACCTACGGCCATGCGCGGGAAATTCGCAATGCGTTTGAAGTGTACACCGCCGTTACCTACCTTGATTCATTCCATGGATTTCTCGAAAGTGTCCGGCGGTATACTTCCAATCCCCGTCTCGATGCAGCGCTCGTGCGAGGCAGTCGCTTCCTTGAAGAGAATGCGGTGGTCATTGAGCGTTACGGCAATTATCTTACACATACCGACTTCGTTCCTCACAATATGCGACTCCATGGCCGGGCCATTTATGCACTCGATCTGGCATCCGTGCGATTTGGGAATAAATACGAGGGATGGGGACGGTTCCTCAACTACATGACCGCTCATAATCCACCGCTCGAACGCATGCTTATAACGTACCTTCGGAAGAATCGTCCTGAGGAATATCTGGCGGTCCGTCTCATGCGGGTATATAAACTCGGCTATCTCCTTGCCTACTATGCAGGGCTTCTCCCCATCACCACCGGTAACCATCTGAAGATCACTGAATTGCGAATCGAACTCTGGACCACAGTACTTGAAGAGGTGCTTGATGAGCATCCAGTTCCGGATGAGGTAGTACAGAAGTACACGCACGCCCGTAACGCCCTCCGCTCCGAAGAGGAGAAACGACGCCAACGCGAATTCGCCGAAACCTAGAGGACCTTCCTCAGCACCGTGAATAATTCGCGATTGCATACCGCATAGGTCATCTGTGCGGCACGGAGATATCTGACCGGATCTCCTGATGCATCGAGCATCATCCCGCCTGCTTCAGTTAGAATGCCGATTGCTGGAGCGATGTCGAGCGTGGACATGGTCCCATAGACGCTCGCCTCAACGCGGCCGGCCGCAACAAAGCACGTATCGAGAGCCGTTGACCCGAAGTTTGCGGTTTTCTTTGCATGCGTAAGCAGCGTGCGATAGCCTGCCCCTCCCCATTCTTGCAGTTCAAGTTTTCTGCCCGCATGGAATAGCACAGACGCCTGATCGAGGGACTGGACATCCGAAACCCGTAGCGGTGCGCCGTTGAGAAACGCTCCATCCCCCTTCGCAAAACTAAAGAGCTCACGTGTTATCGGATTGTAAACACCGCCGGCCTGTGGTGTGCCGTCCACAGAGATGCCGAGGCAAATCGCGAAATGCGGGATACCCCGTGAAAAATTTGATGAGCCGTCTATCGGATCGATGGTCCAAATACGGCTACCCTGCGCGTTAGCGACGTTTTCTTCGGAATGCAGCTCATCTTCAGGAAACGCCGCCCGAATGCGGTCGCTCATGAACGTGTTCAGGGCCAGATCGACCGAGGTCACTATATCGCGCGGATCATTATTCTTTATGGCAGTAATGAACGACTGGCCGCGCAATTCGAGGAGCAGTTTTCCTGCATCCTCTAGGAGAGAAAGAATAAACGGGTAGGGATCCATATTAGTGCTTCTGACGCCGCAGTTCCGGAGGCACCGAGTATTCATACTTTCCGTCCGTGTAGTAGAAAGCGTCGAAACCGGCATGCTTATACTCGTAGCCGAGTTTCTTCGTAACCTTCGAGCCGTCGACCGCTATGGGATAGGAATAGCCCTTCCAGCTTCCTTGTGCGGTCGGAATCTTTCCGCGCGTAAGGTGCCAGAGAATAAAGAACGGAATGCGGACCATCCATGGCTGGATGACCAGCATGCGTTTCCCTACCGCGCGTGCCATATCCTTCCCGAGCACGACGGGACCGGGAGGACAAATATTGAATACTTCGTAGCGACCCGCCGCTTGCCCGAACGCCAGGCGCTCGATGATGCCGACAACATCGTCCTCATGAATGAACTGGCGCACCCACTTCGGAGTAACCGGCACAAAGGAGGTCATGAGCGAAACGAGTCGGTACACGAAATTATCCTTAAGCTGCCCCGAGAGCGCCGCTTGAAGACCAAAGCGTATGCGCATGAAGCGACCGCGCGGACCGGTGATGGCAGCAGGACGCACGAGAGCGACGCTTATGTCCGGGCGCTCGGACTCCGCCAGCTGGTACTTCTGAAAGAGGTGCTCTTCCGTAATGCGCTTCTCTTCCGCATAGAGATAGTCGGTAACACGGAACGGTTCGTCTTCGGTGAAGCGATGCTCAACGGTATTCGTCGGATAGGAACCGTAGGAAGCTACGGTCGAGAAATGTATGAGGCGCTTCACCTCCGCATGCTCGAAGGCATAGTCGAAGACCGTATCGGAGCCGTCGATGTTCCACTTCCAACTGAGTTCACGGTCGCCATAGATCTCGCGAATCTGCCACGCGGTGTGGACGATGATATCGGGCGCGAAACGTTCGACTTCAGACTCCCAGTGCTCTGCGGTATTCATCTGGATGTAGTGCAGTTTCTCTATACCTGCAAGAAGCTCCGGTAGCGGTTCCTTATCGATACCGATGATGCGCTCGACATCCTCCCGCTCGGCAAACTGCTCCACGAGCATTGCGCCGACATAGCCGGCTGCGCCCGTGATCAATAAAGTATGTTTAGCCATGATAGTAGATAACCGTAAGTGTAGCCGAAAGTTGCGTTCACTACCAAGTGAGAGAGGAATCAAGGAATGTCGTCATTTTTTGATCCGAACGAGCTCAAGAAGCAAGCGTAGCGTAGCGGGCTTACCACGAACTTACCCGGAAGAACATGCGCTTAATGGTCTTGAGAGCAATGACGATATCGAGACCGAGAGAACGATGCTTCAGATAGTAGAAGTCATAGGCGAGACGGGTTTTCGTTTCCTCAATGGATTGCGGACTGATATTCCCTTGCTCATACTGCTGATTGATTTGAGCCCATCCCGTAATACCCGGCTTCATGGAATAACGGAGGTTGTAGAACGGCAGGACTTCAGCAAGCCGTTCTCCGAGAGCTGCCATGTCATTGCGCGGGCCGATGAGCGAGAGCTCACCCTTTAAAATATTCACGAATTGCGGAAACTCATCGAGCGAGATCTTGCGGAGAATGCTTCCTACTTTAGTTACTGTATTCGTGCTTTCTCCGTCCCACTTCCCTTCGTCACTGTGCTGCATGGTGCGGAATTTGTAGGTACGGATATGCGAATCGTTGTGCCCCAGACGGTCTTGCTCAATGAAGAGCGGGCCGGTTCCCTCAAATCCCTGGGCTATCCAGACGAACGGGGCGACCGCTATGGTGACCACCCCCATAAGAAGCCCGCCCACTATATCGATGAGTCGCTTCAGTACGGCATAGGCAAGGGGCGTCTCGCGCGGCACATTCTCAAGGAACCATCCGGGACGCAATTGAGAAAGTGGAATTCGGTCGAACACTTCTTCGTATACGTCTTGGAAGGCGAGGAACTGTGCAGGTTCTGCGAAGCTCGACAGGTCATAGAGCTGCGGTATGAGTGCTTCCCTATTCGTATCGTTCGTATCGGTGACGACGATTGATGCGTGCGCGCTTTGAATACGTTCGGCAAGTGCAGTCGGATTCGCTTTCGCTTCGGCGGGAGAAATGACGATAGGAAAAATAAGATGGTACCGCCTGTTCTCATTCACCTCGTGAACGAGTTCGTCAGCCTCCTCCCCCTCCGCGATAAGCACCGCAGGATAGCGGAGACGCGGAATAGAAAGGCGAGGATAGAGCGCGAGTCGCCACAGGAAGATGAGCAGCATCGATATAACGAGATAGATGACGAGGTTCGTTTTTGGTGCGATGCCAATGCCCGGCAATAAGAAAAAGAAAAGCGCAGCAAGAACGATATTGAAGAACTGGGTTTTAACGATGGCGTCTGGTAGCGAGCTTTTGAACAGCATGACCCGCTTGCCATAGAGCCCCGACATATAGAACACGAGTGACCAGATAACGAAGAGTATGGAAAAAGGTCCTATATGATCGAGGAACAGGTCGGTATTAAACAACTGACCATATCTCACCACAAGGGTGAGCCACAAGGAAACTACGAACGTGAGAATGTCGCCTAAGAATAGGAGGCCTGCGGCCTTCCTGCCACCGTGAATCATGGTATCAAGTTATACTATACAACGAGCAAAACCGCATGGAAGTTACTCAATTCACGAGCGCCCCGACAGCTACGAAGCGCATCCTCTACGTTATCACCAAGTCTAACTGGGGCGGTGCCCAGCGATACGTCTATGACCTCGCGACCGCAGCGAAAGCTCGAGGATACGACGTCAAAGTAGTCTCCGGACGCGAAGGCGAACTGACCGATAAGCTGCGTGAAGCCGGGATAGCCGTATCCCCCCTCCCTTCCATGCAGCGGGATGTCCACCTCGCATCCGACTTCCAAGTATTTCGTGATCTCTCAAAAATAATCCGTGATTTCAAACCGGATGTCGTGCACGGGAATTCCTCAAAGGCGGGTGCTTTCGTCGCGCTCGCCGGAAGACTGAACGGCGTGCACCGCATCATTTTTACGGCGCACGGCTGGGCCTTCAACGAGGGCCGTCCGGTTTGGCAGAAGTGCATTATCGGTATCGTGCATTACCTGACCGTGATTCTTTCTCACGCCACCATATGCAATTCGGAGGCGACCAAACGCGATATACGATGGATGCCCTTTGTTTCTTCGAAAACCATAGTGGTGCATCACGGCGTTAAGCCCTTCGATCTGCTCCGACGCGAGGATGCCCGCCGTGAACTCGCACCCCTACTTACCGCGCGTACCTGGATAGGCGTCATTGCGGAACTCCATCCGGTGAAAGGTCTCGATGTGCTTATCCAGGCCGTAGAACATGTACTTCCTGACTACGACGACGTCGCGCTCGTTATCATCGGCGAGGGAGACGAGCGTGGTTATCTCGAACATTTGATAAAAATAGAAGGTCTCACCGGTCGCGCCGTTCTCGTGGGACATATCAAGAACGCGCCCGCACATCTCTCGGCGTTCGACCTTTTTGTACTCCCCTCTCGTTCGGAGGCGCTTGGGTATGTGCTTCTGGAAGCCGGGATGGCGGCACTTCCTGCCGTAGGCACACGTGTTGGTGGCATACCTGAAATACTTGAAGACAAAGTCACCGGCGTTCTCGTAAAGCCGAATGACGCAATCGCTCTTACCGAAGGTATCGAACGCCTCCTTAAAGAAACCGAGTGGCGCAAAAGTCTTGGCGAAGCGCTGAAGCAGAAGGTGCTAACGGAATTCAGTCCTGAGAAGATGCACGACGCGACCTTCGGACTGTATTAGTACTTCCCTCTTTCTAGAGCGGTCGCGGAGCTGGGAGATACTAGGCGCTGGAAGAGGATCACTTGAGGCGTACTACGGTACGATGAAAGTGATCTTCTGAACTGCAACAACGTAGATGCCGGCTCCCCGACCGTTCACTAGCTGAAGAACTCTTGGCCAGCCCTCTCTTTAGGTACCGTTCTCCCCTCCCGCGCCAGCGCCGCCACGATACCGAGCGCGGCGAATTCCATTACCAAGTGCGACCCGCCATAGCTCATGAAGGGTATGGTCGTGCCCGTAACCGGAAGCATGCCCAGATTTATTCCCGCATGAATGAACACGTGCGCGCCGATAAGAATGGCAACACCGAGCGTGAAGAACGCATCGAAGTTAGTGGCCGAACGCTGAGCGATAGTGAGCAGCCTTGCGATGAGCAGTCCATACAAAAGGAGTACGAGCGCCACGCCGACGAATCCCCATTCTTCCGCGAAGGCTGCGAAGATGAAGTCAGTCTCGTATTCGGGAAGGAAGCGCAGCTTCGACTGGGTGCCGTACCCGATACCTTTACCGAGTATCTCTCCCGAACCTGCGGCCACCGTGGCCTGGTAGGCGTTGTAGCCGGTTCCATGGATGTCTGCGGCGGGATTGATGAAGGTCATGATGCGGGCCCGCTGATAGCCGTGCAGTCCGCCAAACCAAAGTGCCGTGAGTGCTATGAGCCCGCAGGCAAACACGACGAACAGATGTTTTTTCGATATTCCGGATACGAGTACCATACCGAACCATATGGCCCCGAAGATGGCTGCGGTCCCGAGGTCAGGCTCGAGGAGAAGCAGGAGTATCGGTGCCGCCGCATATGCGCCCGAAACGATGATGTGCCTGAAGTCCCCTATCTCCATATGACGTCGGGAGAAGTATTTCGCAATGAGTGCGATGAAGATAATCTTTCCGGGGTCGGCCGGTTGGAGCGAGAACCCGCCGAGATCGAACCATGATTTCGCGCCCATCACCGCGTGGACCGCGACCAAGAGAAGCGAGAGAAGTCCGAGCAATATGACGTAGCCCGTGATGATGACCGACGTACGCCTGATGAACCGCATATCGAGCATCGTAATGATGAAATATCCCGCGAGTGAGACGCCGAGCCATACAATTTGCTTCGGTGCGAGCGAAGAGCCTTGCCCGAACGGGTGCATGGTCAAAATGCCCAGAAGACAGAGCGCTACGGGTATCAGGAACAACTGCCACTCGGCCAGAAGTGCGGAGAACGGACTGCGGCGCACCTCTTCGGTCATGGCTGGAGCGTGAGAGCCGCGTCTGCCGGAAGCGGTATGACCGGTACGACGTCGATGCGAGAAACCGTTTGAGCGAACGGTGCAGTCCAGGTAAAGACGAGTGGCGCCGAGCCGTGTGCGGGAATGGTCGGCACGATGGTCTGCGACGCGGCGAGAGCGTTCTTATCGGCACCGAACACGGTGACTATGAAAAGTACGTTATGGAGTGTCGAGGACGAAGCGTTATCCGCGGTCGCGGTTACGCGCGGCATATCTCCCGGAATAAACGAAACACTCCTTACTTTCGGTATGACGCGGTCATCGGTGTATTTGAACCAAAGGTGTTCCGGTGAATCGAACGTGATGAACGCACGCGCAACGGTCGCAGAGCCGGAGAAGATGTTCGGTACGAACACCGGCACGGCAGAGGACGGTGGGAGGTCTACCGTTCCGACTTTACGAGCGACAACTGCGTTCGAAGCGCTATAGAGCTCGATGGTGTATTTCAAATTCTTCGCGGCACTCGAAGGGTTCGGGTTCTCTATGGACGCGATGATATCGGTACGCCCTTCCGAAGGATGAAGCGGTAAAACGAACTTCGCCGATGGTTCCGCCTGAGAGGCGCTACACAGATAGGTACACATTCCTCCGCAATCGATTCCCTCTTCGTCTTGATTCTGTTTGTGGTCAACGCAGGAAGGAGCTTGATGCAGCGTAAGGTAGGCGGTACCGCCAACGACTGCGACTATAACGATTCCAATAATCGAGAGAATGGTAAAGCGCTTTCGGGAGGCCCAAGACATGGGGATAGTATATAGGAAAAGGGGGCCGCTTCGAAAAGCGACCCCCAGCTGGCATCCCCGAAGCGCCCCATCAAGTCCGGAACAAGATGTTTGAGTAGGCGGAGGATGTCTTACCAAAAGTAACTATGGACTTATATTCCATAAAAGCAAGGTGCTCGCCTACTAATCAAAAACCCTAGCTAACGCTAGGGTTTTTGAAACGAAACACGCTCATGATGCTGGCGACAATCTACTCTCCCCCAAAGGAGTACCATCGACTCAAGAAGGCTTGACTGCCGTGTTCGGAATGAGAACGGGTATGGCCCTTCCGATAAATCACCAGCATCATGAGCGCGTTTCCGGCCATGACGAACGAATATGTAAAGTTAGGTGTCGCACTCACAAACACGTTGTGACGCACAGAGTTCCGCACAGAAGACTGGGCATATTAGTACTTCTCAGCTCAACGCATTACTGCGCTTCCACTTAAAGCCTATCAACCTAGTCATCTTCTAGGAGCCTCATAACGATTCCTTATCTTAGAGCGCGCTTCCCGCTTATATGCTTTCAGCAGTTATCGCTTCCCGACATAGCTACCGAGCGATGCCACTGGCGTGAC
>JAQBRK010000050.1 GCA_028286505.1 Parcubacteria group bacterium | reverse complement strand
AGCACGCATTCGTACGAAGGACCCGAATGCTTCGAACGCGCGACTCAGCGCACGTGCCCTTGAACACGACAGCGGGTTTACGGAAGCCGCGAACACAGCCCTTCTTGCCGCTGCAACGAAACTCGATCTCTCGCCACGTGCCTATCACCGGGTTATGCGCGTGGCCCGCACCGTAGCTGACCTGGGAGATTCAGAAACAGTGGAGATAGCGCACATCATGGAAGCGCTACAATACCGCCCACGCGGAATGTTCGGATTTGAATAAGAAAGGTCCGCGCAAGAGCGCGGACCTTTGGTTTTTATTTGTCCCGAGTGAACGTTTCCCGTAATGCGGGACCGGCAAAGCTATAAACGCCAATACTGGAAATAAGTAGGATAGGCGCACCCACCAGAACGTAAATGGGAGGTACTCCACCTCTGAAGAAATGGAATGCCATACCACCGACACAGAATACTAGCCCCAACACTCCGAAACTCAAGCAATAGAGTATCCAGAAATCGCTTGTCTCTTTACGGGACTTCCAGCACTTCACGAGATATTCCGGAAATACTGGCAAAGAGCGCGCGAAGGCCGGGAAGCCTTCATACATATCGATTACGAGTATGCATGTAGTAACGAGGAAGACTGGCAAGAGGCAGATCACGGGCAGTGAGAAGGCGATCACGAACAGGCCAGTTCCGACCCACGATACAGCTCGAACGGGAATTATGGCTAGGATCATGCTCGGCAAGACCAAATACATGGACCATCGAGCAATCGGCCTCACGATTCTCCCGATGGTAGTCTCGAGCAAATCGAGGCGAGTCCGGATGCTTTGCAAGGTCATTTCTGTCTCCTGAGATTGATGGAACGGGTTATCTGCCAAGATTATGCAATATATATAATATAAGTCCAAAATACTCATATATTTGGTTGTCTAGTAAAAAAATAGTTTACTAGAGTGCTATAATTCGAGCATGAGTTTTTTGAAGCCGAAAACCATTGAAGAGCTTATTTTAGAGGCTCTTCGGAATGGACCTATGAAAACTACGCTCCTGTTAGCTGAAATAGACCCGCATATAGGCGGTATTACGAAGCAGGGCTTCTATGCGGCCCTCCGAAAGCTTAAAAGGGAAGAGACAGTAGTCATATATAAGAGCATGGTGGCTCTCACTATGGCTTGGATACGACAAATGAGGGAAAGGCTCGACCTTATGAGTGCGGCCTATATACCAAGCCGAGAATCCGCAGACCTACTGTCTTTGGGTGAGAAAGAAAGCATTTCATTGACCTTTTCCACCACGAAACACCTCGACACCTTCTGGGGTCATAGTCAGAGTCTGCTCGTCGACAGAACTCCTACGAGCGAGCCGGTTTATTCGTATGACCCTCACTATTGGTTCTATATCGCGCGCCAGGAGACCGAGCGGAAACTCGTCGAAGACATAGTTACCGGTGGCAGACAGTTCCTCCTGATTGCAGGGGGGAGCGAATTCCTCGATAAAGCGATAGCGGGCGACTTCAGGGATGATTTGCGTCAGTATCATATGGAAGCGCTATTCGCGGACAGGACCTACTACGTTGTGGTTATCGGGGATTACATAACAGAAGTGCACCTGGACCCGGGCGTTACGGAACAAATAGAGCGTATCTATTACGCGCAGGACACGGATGACGTAAGTGTCCGGAAGAACTTGGAACGACTTCTGAGCATCAAGGCCAAGCATCGTCTTAGAATCACTAGAAGCGCGAGAAAGGCTCGGGCCCTTAAAATTAAAATGGGAAAACCGTTCTTTATCCGGAAACCTTAAACGTCCTTGCGGCGATGATAGAGCTCAAGAGCATCGTCTACCGACTCGGAACGTTCGAGCGTGTCCATCTCTTCGAGTGTGAACCATGCGGATTCCGCCACGTTCGTGGTGCTTGGCGTGTGCTCGAAACTTTCAGTCTTGGCGCAGAACACGCAAATAGCATCACGCTTGTATTGGCGGGTATGAAAATAGGAACCGAGGTATTCGGTATCGCCAAGCGTTACACCGACTTCTTCTTTCGCCTTACGCCGCGCCGCATCTTCGGGTGTTTCGTGGTGCTTCATACGGCCACCGGGAAAGGTCCAGTGTTGCGGGCCATAGGTCTCGCGGATCATGAGAAATTTCTCGTCGCACTCTATCAAAAGCTTCACTCCCTCAGCCTGAGGCAGTGTCATCTGCCAGTAGAGGAGTTGAAAGGGGGCGGTCGCCCGATTCCATACGCGACGTATGAACATATAATAAGTGTACACAAGTTGGTAAAAATCGCATCAAGGCTACGTATACTCCATCTATGACTATGGCGAACGATACATCTGGTAAGACGTGGGCATACGGCCTTTCTGTCGCGCTGCTACTCGTAGTGAACCTGGTCATAGGCGCCGTACTGTTCCTCCCGCGTCACGACGCGCTTCGTGTATCGTTTCTCAATATCGGCCAAGGGGATTCCACTTTTATCGAAGGACCGACCGGCATAAAAATACTGGTCGACGGCGGGCCTAATCGCTCGGTGCTACGAGAGTTATCCAAACAGCTTCTTCCTTGGGACAAGCATTTCAATCTCTTAGTATCGACTCATCCCGACAAAGATCACATCAGCGGACTCGCGGACGTGTTCGAACGCTTTAAGGTAGACACGTTCCTGGAACCGGGCATACCCGACACCACCAAGGTTTCCCAGCATGTCTTCGAGGATGCTGCGAAAGAGCCGGGCATGCGTCATGTCATAGCGAAGCGCGGTATGCGACTGCATCTGGGTGGCGGTGCCTATGCGGATGTTTTATTTCCGGACCGCGACGAATCAACGCAGACCGCGACGAACGACGGCTCGGTGGTGCTGCACGTGGTGTATGGAGCTACCTCGTTCATGCTGACCGGCGATTTACCGAGCCCCTACGAAGACTATTTAGTAGGGCTTGATGGAAACGATGGCGAACTCCAAAGCGACGTACTCAAAGCAGGCCATCACGGCTCACGTTTCTCAAGCGACAGTCTATGGCTGGCTGCGGTTCATCCGCGCATCGTGGTTATTTCGGCAGGGAAGGGTAATTCGTATGGACACCCGAATCCGGATACGCTCGATCGGATCAAAGCCGAGGGTGCACGAATACGCTCCACTATTGATAGTGGAACTATCTCGTTCTCAAGCGATGGCGTAACGGTATCCGAGCGTTAAGGTACCCCCTCCAAACGTAACTCGGGCGGCTCATTGAGAATTTGCTCGATTTCCTTATCCAAAATTCCCCAGTATCTGGCCAGAGGCAGGTAATGCTCACGGGTCTCATCTCTTTTGCGAAGCTGCTTGGCAAGCGAACAGAAACGCAGTGTCGTTAAATTATGATACCGATCGGCGAGTTTTACCGTTGCCACACGGCGCGGTGCATACCAAAAGCTTGCGTGGTAGCTCATCCCGCTATCGGTCAGCTTCATCATCTCGCTCGGCTTCGTAAGAAGACGGATATCCTCCGCGATGCCCGCGCCGAACAAATCTTGCACACGTGCAAGGCTCCACTGCGTAGAATTTTCTTCTATGACGTCGTGCAGCAGAGCCAGTGAAATGGCGACAGAATCGTCGACTCGCAATCGGTCGATGAGGATGAGCGCCACCGAGCGTGCATGCTCGAAATATCGCACGCCTTCTTCGCGTTCTATGCCGCGAAGCGCATCTTTCGCGGTGTCATAGGAAAGGAGAACGAGACGATACTGGGGAGATTCTTCGGGCCAAATGCTTCGTATGCGATTGAAAAAGCTCTCGCGGTTTTCGAGGGTAGTGGACGAGCTCTCCGTCGCTACATGTTGCTGCATAATATCCCGACAGGGATGGCATGAAGTATGGGCAATACTTCATGAACGTACGATGAACTAGAGGTGGACCGCTCTTTAGGAAACAACGCGCGATTCAACCATTCTCCAGTTCACGTTCTCGAGAAACGCCTCAACGTATGTTTTTTTCTCAGCTGGAAGATAATCCACCATGTAGGCGTGCTCCCAAAGGTCCACCGCAAGTATGACGGGGAGTCCCGCTAACTGTCCGAGTTCATGGTCGTTCACGAATGCGGTATGCATCGTTGAGCCCTTCGGGTCGTAGTACACCACCACCCAGCCGATGCCGCGCGTACCCGCGACTTCCTTTATGTGCGCGATGAACGCATCCCAGCCGCCATACTTCTCCGTAACGGCTGACGCGAGAGCGCTGTCGGCAGCGGGCGCAGCCGCTCCACCTTCGAACTGCTCGAAATAGTACTCGTGCATGCGCATGCCGTCGAATTCGAATCCGAGACGACGCCGGAGTTCGTTCATCAGGAAGGCGTTTCCTTCGGCATCAACTTCCTTAAGAGAAGCTATTTTTTCCATGATGAGATTTACATGCTTCACGTAGCCTTCGTAGAGAGCCAGGTGCACGTCCAATTGTTTCTTCGAAAGGCCTTTAAGTTCTGGGAGGGCGAAGGTGCGTGCTTGATACGTCATACGAATGTGAGGTTAGGTGTGGCCAGTATACGCCTCCACCCCGAGCTGTTACTAGCGGATAAAAACGGTACTTGTGGCGACGTGGGTAAAGACCATGCCGTTTTCACTGCGGGCAGTGAGCGTGAGCACGGTGACCAGCGTTTCGGACGCTCCGCTCGGTGCGTGCTGGAAACGAAGCTTCGCAACCGTAACATTCGATGCGTTCAACACGACTTGAGGAGTGGCTCCTTCCGCTACAACTAAATCCGTTCCGGAAAGGGAATACGTCTGCTGGCTTCCGGCTTTGAGAATACGTAGGACGTCGGCGTTTTCGGAACTCCTTGGCTCCGTGATTTGCACATCCTCTGAAAGCGACTGTTCGATTTTTCCGAGCATGAAGGCGCTTTCTTCGGTAAGCAGCGTACGGGTTCCTCCATACGCGGCGGCCGTGAATAAATTGAACGAACAGATGACCGCACCACCGAGAAGTATCGAAAAGAGCGCCAGATAGATAATCACTTCAAGTAACGTAAACCCCCTCATTCGTCGCACGTTGCTCATGGAGCAGTAACGATACTGAGCGACCCGCGACCCGCGTACGTTCCTGATGCGGGAACGGAGGCAGCGTACAGCGTCTCTCTTTCGCAATCGAGTGCAACTCCTGCGCCGCTGTTCGGGAGCGTTACCGCGGCTGCAACGGTTGGCGCGGCCTGGTCAGCAACATTGATGAGTTGCAGCTTGCCGCCATTCGACTGGCTTGCCGTCAGTACATACGCAAGCGTGTCCCGAACGATAACGCCGTAGGCCCCGTACGGACTCGTGTTCGACGGACCCAGATCATACGTGCCACGAAGTGCCGGCACACCGGAAGTGTTGAGTATCGAAAATTCCGGCGCGCTGGTCAGGCTGTAGTAACGTCCGAAATAAAGCGTATCGCCTATCGTATAGAGGGAGCGGCCAAATCCCGAACCGTTTGCCCCGGGAGCGTTATAACTTGCGTCGAGTGCCGGGCGCGGAAGGTCGGCAAGCGATAGTCGTATGAGTTCGCGAGAGCTGTCGGACGTCGCCAGATACGCAAAACTTTTTGTAAGGCTAATGGCATTTATTCCTGCACCAACTTCATACGTGCCGATAAGTCGCGGAGTGGCGGGTGCATGCACATCGATGATGGCAAACTCGGGTCCGCTCGGATTATTCGCGAGACCGAGATACGCGTACCCGTTCCTGTAAAAGATAGTGTTGGCGACAACATTCGCGGACGGCAGCTGAAACGTAGAGGTAACGGTAGCGACTGGTCCGCCGACATCGAGTATCTCAAGATGCGCGATGGTCGAGTTCGTGGCGACGTACGCGTAATTGCCCATAGCGGTGGAAGTCGCCACCACAACGGCATTCATGCCGGTCGAAATGGTGTTTTGTCCAAGCGCTGAGATAAGCGTACGAGTCCCGCGCACGTCAAGAATATAGAACTGTCTCGTGTAGGTCACGGTGATGCGTACGTTATCGATCGCAGCGGTCTTGGCGGTAAGTGAGGGATTCGTTACCGATAGTTCTACGCCGAAATCAGGATCGTTCACGGCGCTCGCCGACCATCCGGTTTCACCCCAGAGATCGTTCGAGCCGCCATAGGTCGCATATGCTTCGTTTACCGGCCAACCCGTTGCACGCGCTTTGTTCAGTGCTCCTTCGCTTCCGTCGGCACGCAGAATGCGTACGGAGCCGTCCCTGATGCCGGCACCATTTCTTTCCACATCCACCGCAATGCCGAGTATCGTTGCGCCTGTAGGTACGGAGAATCCGAAATTCCATACCTTCAGGTACTGGGAAGATGCTCCCGCCGGAATGCTGGCGGTAGCGGAGAGGGTGTCGCTCACGCGGGCAGAAGAAGGATTCGTCCATGCGATGGTTCCTCCGGCGCTTGTTATGGCCGCCGCAGGATTTACAGGGCCTTGGGAGGGGAGCGGGCTGACGCTTCCATTCACCGTCGCGTACAGCCGTCCTCGAAACACATCGATGTCGGTAAGCGGGTAGCTGCCGGACGGGTCGGCGAGACCGCGGACGCCCCCGAACAGAAGGTGAGTGGCTCGTGGGAAGGACCAGTCTTCCGTAGCGGCGGAGTTGCACGTGTCGCCTCCGGCAACGTTCTCGAAATCCGTACCCCACGACGAAAGGGCTACGCTTTGACTGCGGTTATAGAGACCGCCCCACGACACGGTAACCGTAACTTTTTTCGTAAAGAGCGAAGGTGCGGTGACCCCTACCGTTTTTCTGAATACGATGCCGTCCTCGCTCGTGTCGGTTGTCGTGGCAACGACCAGTTTGAAATCCTCATCGCCGAGCGCTTGCTCACGTACCAACGTCTCACGAGCCAGATCCAGTGCTTCGCGGGAAAGCTCGGTGTCTATTCCGGAACTGTCCGCAATAGGGAAGAGCAGCATGACGGCGGAAATAGAAAGCACGAGCACGGTCATCGCGATAAGCATCTCGAGCGTAGAAAAACCGCGCGCAGGTACGCCACGAGCATCACGCGCGAGCTGCGTGAAAAACATGGAGGCAGTATAACGTGTGAACTTTCCCCTACGACGCGAAAAAATACGCGTGCCGGAGCGTTGGCGCGTTATACTTTTCTATACGTACAAGCTATGCAGGTCTCTGAAAGCGAACTGAAGACATTCATCCTCGATTCGGGGCTTGTTCCACGTAAAGATGTGGAAGCTGCCGACGAAGAAGGAAAGAAGCGCAAGCAATCCTTGGGAGATATTCTCGTGTCCCAGGGCGCACTTACTCCCGACGCACTCCGTCGCATCAAGGCGTATGTGCTCGGTATTCCCTTCGTGAACTTGAAGGATAAGAAGATAGCGCTCGACGTGCTTTCTCTCATACCGGAACCGATCGCACGTACGCACAGCATCGTGGCATTCCGTAAAGAGGGAACCGAACTCGAAGTCGCCATGCTCGACACCCAAGACCTGCAGGCTATCGATTCGGTGCGCAAGAAAACGGGACTCAAAATCCTCCCCCGACTGACCGACGACGATTCGCTCAAGCACGTGCTCCTGCAATACCAGAAATCGCTCAAGGAAGAGTTCGGCGACCTCATTTCCACCGAAGCCGGAAAGATAAATCTCGTAAAGGATGCGAGCGGTGACGACGTCACGGGCGAAGAGCTCAAGAAAATGGCGGAAGACCTGCCTATCGTGCGTATCGTGGATACGCTTCTGCGTCACGCCATCATCCAGGGTGCGTCCGACATCCACATCGAACCCATGGAGGAGGCAACGCTCGTGCGCTACCGCATCGACGGCATCCTGCATGACGCGATGACCCTCCCCAAGAACGCGGGGCCTGGTATTACCGCGCGCCTCAAGGTGCTCGCGAACCTCAAACTCGACGAAAAACGCCTTCCGCAGGACGGTCGTTTCAAGATGGAGACCGACAGCGATAAGGTTTCGTTCCGCGTCTCTCTGCTTCCTACGTATTACGGAGAGAAAATCGTTATGCGTTTGCTTCGCGAAACGGGAGAAGGCTTCACGCTCGAAGCGCTCGGCTTCCATGGAGAAAGCCTTGAACGCATTCATGCGGCGACGAAGCAGACGACCGGAATCATTCTCATTTCCGGGCCGACCGGTTCCGGAAAGACGACGACGCTCTACACGGTGCTCGATATTTTGAATACGCCTGACGTAAACATCTCGACCATCGAGGACCCTATCGAGTACCAGATGAAACGCGTGAATCAGACCCAGGTGAACCCGGCCATCGGCTTCTCCTTCGCGAACGGGTTACGCGCCCTGCTTCGTCAGGACCCGAACGTCATCATGGTTGGAGAGATTCGCGATGCCGAGACCGCCTCGCTCGCCATCAACGCGGCGCTCACCGGTCACATCGTGCTTTCGACCATCCACACCAACTCCGCAACCGGAGCCATACCGCGTCTCATGGACATGGGTGTCGAACCCTTCTTGCTCGTTTCTACGCTAAAGCTGGTGGTTGGACAGCGCCTCGTGAGGCGTCTCTGCGACGACAAGGAGGAATATACGCTTGACGGCAAGGAACGGGAAAAAGTAACGAAGGAAGATAAATTCCAGTCGGCCCTCGACGCGCTTAAGGATGAGAAATTGGCGAAAGCCGAAGCGACGCTCGATACGCTTCCGTTCTACCACCCGAAACCGTCTGCCGAATGCGAAGACGGGTATAAGAGCCGTATCGGCATCCACGAAATCCTTTCCGTCACACCGACGATACGCGACCTCATTTTGCACAGCGCTTCTCCGGACGCGCTCGAAGAGCAGGCACGCAAAGAGGGAATGCTCACCATGCTTGAGGACGGTATCTACAAAGCCTCACGCGGCATAACCTCACTCGAGGAAGTGCTCCGCGCCGTGTCAGAATAAGGCTATGAACTACCGGGTACACCTGAAAAAGGAGGATGGCACCGAAGAAACGCGCGTCATCGATGCTCCGTCCCGCTTTGCGGTCTACGGAGAAGCAGAGAAAGAGGGTTCCATCGTACTTTCCATAAGTGAAGGTGGAGGAAAAGGCTTTTCTCTCGGAAAACTTGCGCAACTGAATATCGGCAGCGGCGTAAAGACGGAAGAGCGTATTACGCTCACGAAGAACCTTTCTGCGATGCTCAGCGCCGGTCTCACGCTTTCGCGTGCACTTGCCGTTATTGAGCGGCAAACGCGCAATCGAACCCTGAAGCGCATCGTTTCGGATCTGGAAGAAGAGGTAAAGAAGGGCACGGCCTTTCACGAAGGTCTCGAAAAGCATGCGAACATATTCTCGAAGCTCTTCATCGCCATGACGAAAGCCGGCGAAGAATCGGGTACGCTGGCAGACGCCCTCAAAGTAGTTGCGCGGCAGATGGACCGCTCCTTCACGCTCAATAAGAAGATCAAAGGCGCGATGATCTATCCTTCCATCATCCTTTCTGCAATCGTTGTCATCGGCGTGCTCATGCTTATCTATGTGGTGCCTACGCTTTCGAATACGTTCAAAGAGCTTGGCGTGCCGCTACCAACCGCAACCCGTATCATCGTGGGTGCCTCCGACTTCATGGCGAGCCACGTCATCATCGTCTTCCTTATCCTCGGGGCCATCTTCGCCGGCATATTCATGTTCACGCACTCGAAGATAGGGCAGCGCATCATCCTCGCCGTTTCCATGCGACTTCCCGTTATCGGCGACCTCGTACGCGAAACATATGCGGCACGCGCCGCGCGTGCGCTCGCCTCGCTTCTTTCTTCTGGCGTAGAAATGCTTTCCGCGATAAGCATTGCGGAAGAAGTGGTGGGCGATAACGTGTTCGGAAAGGTGGTGGGTGAAGCTGCCGTACGAGTGCGGAAGGGAGAAGCGCTCTCTGCCGCCTTTGCCGACCACCCCAAGCTCTATCCTTTTTTCATAGCAGACATGATCGCGGTGGGGGAGGAGACCGGTAAGGTCGCCGACATGCTTTCCCAAGTAGCCGAATACTACGAGACTGATGTGGAGGAGAAGACTAAGGACCTTTCGACCATCATCGAGCCGGTGCTCATGCTCGTCATCGGCGTGTCGGTGGGTATATTCGCGATCGCGATGATTACGCCTATTTACTCCCTCTCCTCCAAGATCTAGCGGTACGTTTTCTAAAAGCTCCGAGACCATCGTTGCGGGTCCCGTTTCATCGCTACGCCGTACTGCCAGTACGTCTTCGTTCTTCAACTCCCGCGCCTTGGTCTCGGAGCTTTTAGAGAACCGTACTCAAAATACAAGCATCTAATGCGTTATTATAGAGAAATGAAAGTAGCGCGCGGCGTGTCATTGATAGACGTAATCGTCGGGTCCGCGCTCGTGCTGGTCATCTTCCTCTCGCTCATCGGTCTTCTGCGCGCTTCGCTTCTCGTGTCATCACTCGCAAAAGCGAAAGCGGGGGCTACCGCAGTCGCGAATAATCAGATGGAATTGGTGCGTTCGCTTTCGTACGACGCGGTGGGTACGGTGGGCGGCATTCCCTCCGGTTCGATACCGCAATATGCGACCTCAACGCAGAACGCCATTCCCTATCGAGTGAGAACCTTTATCGAATACGTCGACGATCCGGCCGACGGCGTGGGTGCGGCCGATGCGAACGCCATAACGACCGACTACAAACGCATTAAGATTGCAGTTACCTATACCGTGCGAGGAACACTCCGGGAGGTCGATCTGGTCTCGAATTATGCGCCGCTCTCTATAGAGACGAGTACGAACGGAGGAACGCTTAAGGTGCTCGTGGTCGATGCTACCGGCGTAGGCGTGGCAGGAGCTGCAGTGCGAGTCGTTAACGCAAGTTCGTTACCTTCCGTCGACGTGACGACCTTTTCGGATTCGACCGGAACAGTGTTGCTGGGCGGAGCCGCCACGTCGACGCAGTACCAGGTCTATATATCAAAGACGGGATACTCGAGCGCACAGACGTATGTACGAGATACGACCAATCAGAACCCGACACCGGGATATTTGACGGTCGTTAAGAACCAGACGACGGCAAGCACCTTTGCGATCGATCGCCTTGCTTCTCTCACGCTTCGTACCTATTTCCCCATTAGTGCCACGACGACGACCGATACGTTCGCGGACGCTTCAAAGCTCGCGGCGCAATCGAACACTTCGGTAGTGGGAGGTTTTCTCACTCTTGCCACCGGAGGCAGCGGCTATGTCCTGAGTGGCACTGCTCGCTCCGCTCCATTCGCTCCCAGCTATCTCGTTTCATGGACGACCGCCTCGACGACGCTCGCTTTGCCTGCAGGAACTTCCGCACTGGTTAGTGTAGTCGATGGTTCCGGCACATTCCTGCCCGACTCCGTCATCCCGGGGAATAGCACCGGATTCTCCGACACCTCGATTGATCTTTCGACGGTTTCGACCACTACCTACCCGTCCCTTGCACTTTCGGCGACACTCTCAACGAACGCGACGACAACCACGCCGCATGTCGATGCATGGAGCATCAACGCTCTCGTGGGTCCCGTTCCGGTACCGAACGTAGCGGTAACGCTCACGGGCGCGAAGACGGTCGGTTCTACGGGCGCCGGTACTCCTATCGCAAAAACTACTCTGGCGAGTACCACCGGCGCGCTTGGCGTCCTACCGCTCTCGATAGAATGGGACTCCTACAGTCTCGGTCTCACCGGGTATGACGTGCTTGATGCTTGCACGGCCCCGCCGTACTCGCTCTCGCCGGGTTCATCGAACAGTGCCTCGCTATATCTGGGGCCAAACTCGACCAATGCAGTCCTCGTCTCCGTGCACGATAATGCGAGCGCGCTCGTCTCGGGAGCAACCGTGACCCTCAGTAAGACGGGCTTCACCGACAGCAGTAGCACGTCTTCGTGCGGTACGGCCTATTTCGGTTCGCTTACGAGCGGTACCTATAGCATTACGATCACGAAGAGCGGCTATACTTCAACAACCTACGCCAACGTAACGGTTTCCGGACACATTTTTTATGCTACGTCATTCCCGTAATATGCGTGCGTTCACCATCGTCGAAGTCATAGTACTCGTTTCCGTAACGGTCGTGGTCGGCATGGCCCTCAATTCCATGATAGTGAATTTTTATAGATCAAATGCCTACCTCTTACAGCAGTCGTCCGCCATCGATAGCGCCCATCGAGGACTACGAACTTCCTTCGAAGATTTACGTGAAGCCTCATATGGTGACGACGGCTCCTACCCCATTCAGACTGCAGCATCGTCCACCATTACCTTCTACAGCGATATCGATGGTGATGGGTCGGTCGAAAAGATTCATTTGTACCTTGCAGGGGTTACCTTCTATCGAGGTGTGACCGATTCCAGCTCAAGCCCTCCGACGTACGTCGGTCAAACCGAGAAGGTGACCACCATCGCCAATTACGTTCGTAATAGCAGCTCGACTCCGCTCTTCAGTTATTACGACAGCGACGGAACCCTGCTTGCGTCCAGTACCGTAGACGTCTCGCAGATTTCTTCCGTCTCCACCACCGTACTTGTCGATCTCAATCCGCTCCGTGCACCGGACATACTTACCCTCCAGGAGAAAGCAACGCTCCGTAATCTGCGCGCGCAATAATATGACTACTGCACCTCGCGGCTATCTTATGCTCCTAGCGCTCGTGTTCGGAACCGTGTTCCTGACGGTCCTAGCTGCGCTGTCGAGTTTCGTACTGACTGAAAATAAGCTCCAAACCTCGCAAACTGAAAAGAGTAAGGCACTCACCATCGCCGAAGCCGGTATTGAATACTATCGCTGGTTCCTAGCTCACTACCCGAACGATATGCAGAACGGCACGGGAGTTCCCGGACCGTACTCGATAACGTATAACGACCCGGAAGGCACACAAGCGGGTACCATATCGCTTGCCGTAACCGGTAATTCTGCCTGCGGCATGTTAACTTCGGTCGATCTTCGTTCAACCGGAACACCTGCGGGCAGCAATAGTTCGGCAACGATATACGCCCGCTACGCGAGACCGACCGTGGGGCAGTATTCGTACATCATCAACGACTCGGTATGGGCGGGAGCCGATCGCGTGATAAACGGTCCTTATCACAGTAACGGCGGTGTTCGCATGGACGGCACTGCTAATTCTCCCGTGACGAGCTCTCTCGCGACGTGGTCGTGCACCTCTTCCTACGGTTGCAGTCCGACCGCTACCAAGAACGGCGTGTTCGGTACGGGCCCCAATCAAACGCTCTGGAGTTATCCAAGTCCGCAGGTAGATTTCAGCGCCATTTCCGCTAATTTCACCTCACTTAAAACAACGGCCACGGCTACCGGACTTTTCTTTGCGACGAACGGCACCACGAACGCCAGCCGCGGCTACCATCTTATCTTTAACGGAAATGGCACCGTAACGGTGAAGAAGGTGAACAGTACGACAAATATCCAATCGCTTCCTATCGACAATACGAGTTCGACGGATACCACGGACTACACGGTTATCAGCAGCGAAACGTTACTTGGTACCTATACCATTCCCGCAACCTGCGGTCTTATCTATGTTGAAGACGATGTTTGGGTAGAGGGCACTATCAATACGAAAGTCACTCTTGTGGCAGCCGACGTACTGCACGCGGGTGTAACGCCGAACGCGAACCTGCGCAACAACCTTAAATATTCGGCGTACGACGGCACTACCGGCCTGACGCTTATCGCGGAAAACAACATACTCATTACTGCCGATTCACCGAACGCCATGACCCTGAACGGCATATTCATCGCACAAGGAGGAGCATTCGGTAGGAATCTCTATGACTGCCCGAGTTCCTATGAACCGCGCGGAACGCTTACGATACTTGGAACCACGGTATCGAATAAGCGGACCGGTACAAAATGGATAAACGGCTGTAATTCCGGAGACGCCGGATACCAGACCCGTATCGATTCCTACGACAGGCGCATTGCGACCGACCCGCCGCCGTTTACGCCCTATACTTCCACCGATTATCGCTTCATCGATTGGCGCCAGAAGTGACCCCCTAAAAGCCTCGTCTGCTTTGTTGCGGGTCCCGTCTCCTCACTACGCCGTACTGCTAGTACGTCTCCGTTCGTCGTCTTCCCGCGCCTCGCACCCGAAGGCTTTTGGTGGGGTCACGGATGTGAGCCTTCTATACAAGACAAGTTCTAACGTTCTCCACCAAGCGAGACAAGGTCTTGACAGAATAGAAATAATAAAGTATATAGGTTTTAACTGTCTAACCGTGGAGGATGAAATGACAGCGATCATCAGTGACGAAGACGCCACGAAAGCGTCTTCGAAAGCAGAAGACATGGGGAGCTATCGCAAGCTCATCGACACCATGCTCGCGGCGGTGATGGAGGTGCGGCCCCGCTTCGATCGCCTCGACACCAAGACTTGGTTGGAGATGCTCCACGCCAAGGGTGTGCGTGTGCATGGTCGCGAGATGTGGGTCGCGATTTTCCGGGAGGAAACCGGGCAAGAGACCGCCGACAGCATCATCAAGGCCCTATGCACCGACTAAGCCGCCTCTTCGGCGTGACTAAGGAACCACCCTTCGTCTCGTACGGAGGGGCGGTTTCTTTTATACAAAACAGGTTCGAACGTCCTCCAGCCAGTGGAGGATAAGAGCCTGGTATGATTACCGTATGCTTATCGTCGCCAACTGGAAGGCCTATGTAGAAACCATGGAAAAGGCGAAGCGCCTTCTCTCGGTTGCGAAGCGTCTTTCTATGGCAGGCCATCACGAAATAGTCATCGCTCCGTCCGCACCGCATCTGGGATATCTTGCAGGCGGGAACCGCACGAGCGTCGAGTTCGCTGCGCAAGACGTGTCGCAAACGCTCGGAGGCGCCGCTACCGGCGAAGTGACCGCGGGACTGCTCGCCGACCTCGGTGTCTCGTACGTTATTGTCGGTCACTCGGAACGTCGTGCGGCAGGAGAGACGGATGCCATCGTTCTCGAGAAGACTCGTCACGCGCTCGCGCACGGCCTTATTCCCATTTTGTGCATCGGCGAGCGCGAGCGCGATGCTGAGGCCGCGTACATTACGCATCTGCGTACCCAGCTTTCGAGCGTACTGTCGGTGCTCTCGCAGAAGGAACGCATGCGGATGGTCATAGCGTATGAACCCATTTGGGCTATCGGAAAATCAGCCGCGGAATCCATTACTTCCGCGGACCTAACCGAAATGGTTCTCTATATTCGCAAGATCCTGGGTGAATTCCTTCCCGGAAAGGGAAATCTCAAAGTTCGTATTTTATACGGAGGTTCTGTGGAGTCCGCGAACGCTCGCACCCTTGCAGCTTCGTCAGGCATCGACGGATTTTTGATAGGACATGCAAGCGTGGACGCAGCTTCGTTCGGCGCAATCGCAAAAGCGGTTTCCTAATCGTCATGAGAAACGTTCGGAAAATACCGCAACTCAAGAACGTGCCGGTTTTGGTGCGTACGGCGCTCAACGTGCCGGTCGAGAACGGCAAAGTAACGAACTCCTTCCGTCTTCGCCAGGCACTCCCCACCATCCAGTATCTGCAAAGCAAAGGCGCGCGCGTAATTCTTGCAGGACACATCGGCGAGAAGGGTACTGAAACTCTCGAGCCTGTCTTTCAAGCGATGAAGCAGTTTCTCCCTCGTCTCGAATTCTGTCCGGTCTCGATAGGGAAGCAGGCGCGTGAGGCAGTGCGAAACCTGAAAGCGGGTGATGTGCTCATGCTGGAGAATCTTCGACGTCATCGCGGGGAGACTATGAACGACCCTGATTTCGCAGCAGAACTCGCCTCGCTCGCTGACGTGTTCGTAGAAGACTCGTTCGATGTTTGCCATCGCAAGCATGCTTCGGTGGTCGGCGTACCGACATTCCTTCCTTCATATGCCGGATTCCTGGTTGAGAACGAGGTGAAAGAACTTACCAAAGCTCTGAAACCGAAAAGTCCCTCCCTCGCCATCGTGGGTGGCGCGAAATTCTCGACAAAAGAGCCGGTACTCGTGAAGCTCCTCTCAACGTATTCGAACGTATTCGTCGGCGGAGCGCTCGCGAACGATTTTATACGCGCCGAAGGTCACTCGATAGGTACCTCGCTCACTTCGGACACTCCTGCACAAAATATCCGTAAATTATTGCAGCTTAAAAAACTTCTCATTCCGCGAGACGTCATTGTCGCAGAACAGGAAGAAACCGTTACGTCAGGTCGAGCCGTAACCGTGGATATGGTTCCAAGCAACGAATCGATGCTCGATGTGGGACCGCAAACCATTACCGCGCTCGAACCCTTCATTGCCGAAGCAAAAACCATTCTGTGGAATGGGCCACTCGGCAGGTATGAAAACGGCTTCACTGAAGCCACGTTCGCTCTCGCGAAGGCTATCGTAAAAAGCAAAGCCCATACTATTCTCGGGGGCGGAGATACGGTGGCATCACTTGATGCCGCAGGGCTCGCAAAGCGCTTCTCGTTCGTATCGACGGGCGGTGGCGCAATGCTCGACTTCCTCGCAGAAGGAACCCTTCCCGGAATCGAAGCTTTACGCTAAAGCATCTCGTATTTTTTTCAGTACCGCGTCGCTTTCTGACGGAGTATATTCTCTTGCTTGCCAGTGCGTGAGGCCGTCCCCATCATGACGGGGAATGATGTGCACGTGAGTATGGAATACTGCCTGCCCCGCAGGAGCTTCATTATTCATATGAATATTGATACCGCCCGCACCCACCGCTTCCTGGATAATGGGTGAAAGCAGACGAGTCGTCTCCATTACTTTTGCGAAAGAATCGGGGCTAATCGTGAGTATGTTCCGCGAATACACCTTTGGAATAACGAGGGCATGACCCAGGTTAACGGGATGGGCATCAAGGAAGGCGAGAGTATGTTCGTCTTCATAAATTATTGCCGCGGGTAATTCTCGTCTAATGATCTTCCCGAAAATTGAGTCTTCCATTTGCCCAGTATAGCCGAGTCCCGTCTTGAGAGAACCCGGAACCCCAAATATAGCGATGCCTCGCTATATTTGGGGTTCGATTCGCCACATTAAAATTGTCTCAAGGCCGATTTGTTACAATGAGAAATATGTTCCCTCTCCATGATCTTCTCGACGATGAAACCCGCTCCGCGCTCGCGGAGCACGATGATTTAATGGCCGGACTGCTCGCTCGTCGCGGGGTAACCACTAAAGCAGCCGCTGACGTATTCCTCGACCCGTCGTACGAGGAACACATCCATGACCCGATGCAAATTAAGAATATGCCGAAAGCGGCCAGGCGAGTGGCGGACGCGATAAACGCCGGAGAGAAAATAGCGGTGTGGAGCGACTACGATTGCGACGGCATTCCGGGAGGTGTCATCCTCCACGATTTCCTTAAGAAAGCGGGAGCCAATTTCGTAAATTACATTCCGCACCGCCACAACGAAGGCTACGGCGTGAACGAAATGGGACTCGAGAAGCTCGCCAGCGAAGGCGTGAAGCTCGTCATCACGGTCGACTCCGGCATCACGGATGTCGAAGCGGTCGCAAAAGCGAATGAGCTTGGTATGGAAGTCATCGTTACCGATCATCATCTTCCGGGACCCGTGCTTCCTCCTGCGTTCGCCGTCATCGACCCGAAACAAGATGGTGAGACGTATCCGTTCCGCGAACTGTGCGGAGCAGCGCTCGCGTGGAAGCTTTCGTGCGCCGTGCTCGCGCACGGTTTCACCGGCCGAGAACTCATCCCCGTCGGGTGGGAGAAGTGGCTCCTTGATATGGCAGGACTCGCAACGATTGCCGACATGGTTCCCCTTACGGGAGAGAACCGGGTCATCGCGAAGTATGGGCTCTTCGTCATGCGAAAGTCTCCACGCCTCGGGTTCGGCAGGCTCTGCAAAGCTGCGCGCGTGGAACAGCGCTCCATAGCGGAAGACGACGTGGCGTTCATGATTGCTCCTCGCGTAAACGCGGCATCACGTATGGGCGACCCGCGCGATGCCTTTACGCTTTTTACGACAACCGACGAAGTCGAAGCCGACCTTCTTGCGAAAAAACTCGAAGCGGCGAATCGCAGTCGTCGTGCAGCAGCCGGTGCTATTACGAAAGCCGTGCACGAACGCATTGCGGAAAAGAAATTACAGGGAGAACTGCCTGCCGTGATTGCAATGGGGGACCCTGATTGGCGTCCGGGACTTTTGGGGCTCGTCGCAAGCGGCATCGCCGACGAGTATGACCGCCCCGTGTTCCTCTGGGGTCGCGAAGGCTCGAACGTACTGAAAGGGTCATGCAGGGGTGGACCCGGCAACGTGCATGTAGTGGAACTCATGACCGCAGGCGGCGACATTTTCGCCGAGTTCGGCGGGCATGCCGCTGCCGGAGGTTTCTCTCTCCATGCCGAGACCGTGCATCTACTCGAAGAGCGTTTGTGCGAAGCGCTTGCGAGCCTTCCGGCGTTCACGCATGATCCGTTCGCGAACGCGGACGCGCATATTCATACGCACGAAGCGACACCTACCTTGCTCGGGAAGCTCGAGCGCCTGGCTCCCTTCGGAATGGGAAACCCGAAGCCGACCTTTGTCTTCCGAGACGTGACTATCCATGAGGTGTCATGGTTCGGAAAGTCGAATGAGCACCTCCGTTTGCGCCTCAAGCCCTCTCCGGAAGACTTCAGTGAGCGGAATATCGAAGGTATCGCGTTCTACGCGAAGCGCGAGCTTGGAAGCGACATTATGAAACTCGAAGCGGGGAACGTGACCTCAATCCTGGCGAGTCTGGAGCGTGACATGTTTACCCGCAGTCGCCCGGTACGCCTGCGTCTCATTGACATCGCCTGAGTGCTCGGGCAAGGTGCAGGAAGTGACCACAGGGAGGGACCCATGCGTCCTATCAAAACTGTTCTATTCACTGGCAAACCCGGTTCCGGGAAAGGAACACAGGCAGCTCGCGTCGCCCGCGACCTCGACTGGAAACACGTCGTGAGTGGCGATTATTTTCGTACGCTTGCGAAACGTGACGACCGTGTCGGAAGCCTCGTCCGTGCGGTGTACGACAGCGGCAGCTTTCTCCCCTCGTGGTTCATAACCGAACTGTTCGTGCGAAACGCGCTTTCCGTTGGGCCGGATGAAGGGATCATCTTCGACGGATTCGGCAGGTCTCCAAGGCAGGCCGAAGAGATGCAGGACGTGTTTTCATTCCTTGATCGACCGTATCTGGTCCTCAATCTCGAGGTGCACGACGATGTTGCCCGCGCGCGTATCCAAGAACGGGACATACTCGAGAAGCGAACCGATAGCGATACTCCGGAAAAGATCGCTCTCCGGCTCGCGGCGTATGCCGATCAGTCCCGACCTGCACTGCGCGTGTTCGAAAAGAACAACGTCTTGTACCGGATCAATGCGGAACGCTCGGTCGAAGACGTACACGCCGACGTCCTGTCATTACTTGCGTAGTCGCCCTCTAACTTGAGACGCCTCCTCCTATCGGGGAGGCGTCTTCTGGTATGCTCAGGAATATGCATTACACCCTCTATGCCGACGGGGGCTCTCGCGGTAACCCGGGACCTGCCGGCGCCGGCGCCGTCGTATTCGATACTCTCGGCAAGCGCGTCGTCGAAGTCGCGGATTACCTCGGTGTCGCGACGAACAACATCGCCGAATACGAAGCGATTCTGCGTGGCCTTACGAAGCTTCGCGACGAGTATCTGCACGAGCACCTCCAGGGCTGTAAGGTCACCATAAAGATGGACAGCAAGCTCGTCATCGAGCAGTTGAAAGGAAACTACAAAGTGAAGCACCCGAATCTCGTTCCTCGCTATCTTGAAGTGAAAAATCTTATCGCACGCTCCTTCCCGGATGTCGAATATATTCATGTCAGGCGCGAGTTCAATAAAGACGCGGACGCTCTCGCCAATAAGGCGATGGACAAAGGACACAAAGGTCCAACGTAAAAGAATTTCCTATGCAAGACACTCTCGTGCTCGTCGGGATTGTCGGATTCGCAGCGGGAGTTGCGCTCTATAGCCTTGCACCTGTTCCTCTTGCGGTCATCGCGTTCGGTTTTTTCATAGGACTCGTTTTCTTACTCGCTTGGTTCTTTGGGAGACGCGACCGGTACCTCATACCGGCGCTTTTTATTTTCGTATGCGCTCTCGGCTGTCTTCGTACTACACTCGCTCCTCACTCACTTCCTGAAGCGTATGCGCCACTTCTTGATACTCCGGTTACGCTCAGGGGCACCATCGTTGCAGACCCTGACATCAGGGAATCGAATCAGCGCATCACCGTTGAGGCCGACCGCGACGGCGTGCGGACACGCGTACTCGCGGTTACGGATACATACCAAACGTATTCCTATGGAGAGCGCGTAGAAGTCGGTGGCACGCTCACGCTTCCGCAGCCGTTCGCGACCGACGGAGGTCGGATGTTCGAGTACGATGCCTTCCTCGCAAAGGATGGGATTTTCGCGCTCATTCCGCTTGCACGGCTCCGGGTTATCTCCGATACGCATAATCCTTTGCTCCTTGCGCAGCGATTCTTATTCGACATCAAGCACGCGTTCGAACACGCACTCCAAGATGCTCTTCCGGAACCGGCGGCAAGCCTTGCCGCCGGACTCATCGCAGGAGGGAAGCAAGGTCTCGGAAAATCGCTTCTCGAAGCGTTCACCGTTACGGGGCTTCTGCCCATCATCGTGCTCTCGGGCTATAACGTCATGATTGTTGCCGAAGCGGTTCTCGCTTCGCTTCGCTTTCTGCCGAAGCGCTTTGCTCTCGTGCTTGCAGGAGTAACGGTGGCACTCTTCGTGCTTGCGGCAGGAGGCGGCGCGTCCGCGCTGCGTGCAGCGCTTATGGCGGGGCTCGCGCTCTTCGCTCGCGCGACCGGCCGCACCTACACGGCGCTGCGAGCGCTCGCGTTCGTCTTCGTTCTCATGCTACTTATCAATCCGCTCCTCTTGGTGAACGACCCCGGTTTTCAATTCTCTTTTGCCGCAACACTCGGGCTCATCGTCGCCTCGTCTTCTCTTGAAATACGACTTCGCCGCATGCGCTCGAAAGTTTTGCGTGAGGTACTCGCGACAACTATCGCCGCACAGCTCTTCGTACTTCCACTGCTTCTGTATCAAACGGGAAATCTGTCTCTTGTCGCTGTAGTCGCAAATCTTCTCGTGCTTCCCGTCGTCCCGCTCGCCATGGCACTCTCTGCGCTTGCGGGTGTTATCTCGCTTTTAGTTCCGGCTATCGCACCGTTCGTCGGGCTTCCCGCGTACGCGACGCTTTCGTACATCATCGGCGTCGCAACGCTTCTTGCGAAGCTGCCGTTCGCGCACGTCATCATTCCGGCCTTCCCTTTAATGCTCGTGCTCCCTCCGTATCTTGTACTTTGGTGGTGGGTTCGTTCGCTTAAGCGGAATGCCCCAACGACAAAAGCGGCCGGTCTGTGACCGGCCGCTTTTGAAGTTCTAAAACTAGATGATTCCGGCCTTCTTAAGGGTGGCGTGTGCACCATTCTTCTTGATGTGGCGCATGCCGTTTACTGAAATGTCGACAAGGAAGAATTTTCCGAGCTCCGCTACGAAGATGCGGCGCTTCTGAAGGTTAGCCTTACGGCGAACCTTGCCTGTCGGGTTGAACTGCGTAGCACGGGTACGGTTAGAGTACCGCCCTCCGATCTGGGTTGATTTTCCGGTGATTGCGCATTCGCGAGCCATAGTGGGGCTATGCTAGCATGAGGCGACCCGGTTCTGCAAACCTACGTGCCAAAACCCACCTATATATGTCACCCGATATCGCCTCGACCATTTTCTCCCTCCTGGTCCTTTTCGTATCCATAATCATCCACGAAGTGGCCCACGGCTATGCCGCATATGCTCTGGGCGACCCAACCGCAAAGCTCGCTGGCCGCCTCACCCTTAATCCGCTCCGCCACATCGACCCGATGGGCTCCGTCATCGTGCCGGCCCTCCTCGTGCTTACGCACTCCAACATCATGTTCGGCTGGGCGAAGCCCGTACCCTATAACCCGTACAATCTCAGGAATAAGAGATGGGGCGAAGCCATAGTCGCTTCCGCGGGCGTGCTCACGAACCTCGCTCTTGCGGTAGCGTTCGCGCTCCTTACCCGCTTCGCACTCGGAAGCGGCATGCTCCAGTTCGCGCAAGCGGCCGCGACCATTTCCTTCGTAAACCTCTTCCTCGGGCTCTTCAACCTTATCCCGTTTCCTCCCATCGATGGCTTTACGGTGCTGCGCGGCATTTTGCCGTACCGCTATAGCGTGGGTCTCCGTAATTTCGAGGACCGCATGCGTACCGGCGGCCTCCTTACGTTCGTCGTCGTCCTGTTCGCGTTCAGTTATCTTTTTTCGGCACCCTTCTCTCATTTCGTCTCGTGGGTCTTCGGTCTTTTGATAGGTCAGTAGTATGGCAAAGCAGGTTTCGATTCCCGAAGAAACGGTTCGTAAAATAGTAGAGCTCGGGAATCTTATACTCGCCTTCGGTCTGGTAGAACGTGCAACGCATTATCCGGACAGCGAGCAACGTGAGACCGATACGACCCACACGGTCATGCTTGGCGTTACGGCATGCGCTTTTGCCGCGCAGTTCACACCCGAACTTGATAGAGGCAAGATAGCCGAGTTCGCCCTCGTCCATGACCTCGTCGAAGCGTATGCGGGAGACACCGTTTCCTTCGGCAAGCTCGGAGAGGATGCTGGCAAAAAAGAAAGGGAAGCGGCGGCACTGGTTCGCATACAAAATGAATACGACGCCGTATTTCCTTGGATTACCGAAACCATAGAAGCCTACGAATCCCTTTCTTCTCCTGAGGCACGATATGTAAAGGTATTTGATAAGGTCCTACCCAAAATCGTGCATATCCTCAATAAAGGGAAGACCGTGCGTTTCCTCGGACACGATCAAAACAGCATGCATGAATTTCACATACAACAGCTAAATGCCATTTCCAGAAGTTACGGACACGATCAGGAAGAGGTGATGGAGCTTCTTGCGCAGATAAATGAAATAGCTGCGGCGACTCTCTTTGAATAAGAGTGAGAACACCTCTTGCGGGCACACGTTCAACAAAGACAGATGTTTGACATTTTGTACAGAATGTACTACTCTATTCGTAGGATTCTTTGACATGGGAGAAAAATAGTGCCTGACAACAAAAGCCCTAAAAAGGGCATCTTCGCTACTCTCGGCAGCATTGGCGAAGCCATTGCTGGCGAAGTGATGGAAGAGAAACCGGGACATGATGCGGAGTCCGCGCAAGCGCCTCCGTCTCCATCCCCGGCGCCCATTCCGTCCGTGTCATCTCTCGTGTCTGCGGCGCAAACGCCGTCGACCTCGATTGATCCGGACATGCTGGCGCGCGTTCACCAAAAGGTGTTCAACGTGCCGTCGCAGGTGACGACGTTTATCAAGATGTACGAGGTCTTGGGCAAGCCCCAAGATATCAGCACGGTCCTCAATGCTCTGCAGGTGTCACAGCCCGGTCTGACCGGGCAAGTGATCTTGCAGGACTTGAAGACCCATCTTGATCTGGTCGACGAGGCGAGCCGCGATTTCGACGAGGAGATGGTGGAGGAATCCACCACACGACTCGGCGGACGCGACACCGAGATTAACGATCTCAACGCCAAGAATACGGCAGCGACGGCCGAGATTGCGCGACATCAGCGTGAAATCACCGAACGCACCACACGTGTCTCCGTTCTCACGCAGGAGCGTGTGGGCGAACAAGATGCGCTCGCGCGGACGAAGCAACGCTTCGCCAGCGCGGAAGCATCGGTACGATCAGAACTCCTGGCCCTTCAACAGCGCCTCGGCGCCCTCTAAGGAAAACGACATTGCCCAATGAACTCATCAAATGGAGCCCGCCGGAAGAAAAAACGGTGCGGCTCGGGACGACCATTCTTGGTGGTGCCGCAGTCGTTATTGGCGGCGCGGTGCTCATCAAGACGTTCGTCCCGACGATCACTGATGCGGTTAACCTGCTGCGCGACCTGCTCTCCTCTACGACCCATCTCGCCTTCACAGGCATCGGGCTCGCGGTGGTTATCGGCGTCGGCTGGGATCTTTTGGTCCCGGGCGGCAGGCTAAACGGCATCGTCTTCCAGGCCTATGCGAGCCTGACCAACTGGATGACGTGGCAGTTGATGAACATCGACCCCATCACTCCGCTGACCGAACAACGGAAAGCGACGGTGAAAGACAAGCAAGAATTCGAAGAGCATTTCTCCGCGTTCGACGGCGTGATTTCAAGAATCGCCGCTACTGAGGCGGAGTATCGAGCGGACGCCGCGAAAGCGGAACGGCTCGCAAAGCAGGCTCAGAAGGACGGCAAGTCCGATACCTTCGATTCGAAATCCTACGAATGGGGATCGTTGAATACGACCGCCGACGAATTCGCTAAGATGCGCATCGACCTCGAGCCGGTGCGTGAAAAGATCAAGGAAATCATGCGCGCGTGCGACATCATCGTCGCGAAGCTCGACACCGATATCCGAACGACGAAAGACAAGTGGGCCGTCCAGCAACAACTCGACGGCATCAATCGGTCGGCCCGCAAAGTTTTGAGCGGGAAGGACCGCTATGAACTGGCGAAATCCGCTGCGCAACTGGTGAACGCCAAGTACGCTGAATCGTTCGGCCGCCTGAAGAACTTGAAGGACATGGCCCAACCGCTTCTCGATTCGATCAGTCTCGAGCGCGGCAGCTACAACCAAGACCTGCTCGACAAATGGAACGCGGCGCCGAAGCTCCTCGAGTCTTCGGCCACCATGCCCATGCCTCTGCTCGGATCGTCCGACGCGAAGGTGCCGTCCAGTTCTGGATTCAAAGACCTGATTCGCTAGCGACAACGCTTCGTTCAGGAGTACCAAAAGTACAAGCGTACAGCAGCAACCAATTGGAAAGGTGATTCCCCATGGGAATGAAAACTCGCTACAAATTCGTGGCCGGAGCGGCGATTGCCGCTTCTTTGGTCGGCCTCGGCAAATGCGCCGTGGACAACCACTGGATTCCGGAAACTGCCTTCATGAAGGCAGCGGTTCCTAAGAAGGTCGACATCCCGATCGCGCACGTCGCGCAAGGGGCGCCTACCGAGACCTACAGTCTCGCGGCAACGCCGGTGTCCAATCCGGGCCTCGGCACCCTCAGGGTCATGTCCATCCCCTGGAACGCGACCGGTTCGTTCTCGCTCGCCAACGGCGGCGAGACGACTCGGACGGATTCTCTGATCTCCCAGTTCACGGGAGGCACGATGCGGATCGAACGGCAGGACGATTATTCCGTCATGCAAGACGCGATGCTCAAGTTCGCGCAGGCCAACGAGAAAGGCGATGGCGATCCCACTCAGGGCGCCGCCTTCGTCCAAATCATGGGGGACGCCTTGTCCTCCTACCTGCAAGTGAACAAGCAGCTGGCCAAGTACCATCAGACGGTCGCCGCTTTCGCCATCACCGGCTTCAGCTATGGCGAGGACAAGTGCATCATGTCGATCGGCGTTCGCGCCGATCCGCAGAAGGCCAAGGGTCTCGTCGTGTCTGCGGTGCCGCGTGACGGCGACCAAAACGCCTGCATCAAGTGGGCGTCCGACAATGGCATCAAGATCAACGTGGACACCTCCACGTTCGATCGCGATGCCCTGAACTTCGCGGACTACGGCTCCTTCGGCGACGCCGATGAAGCTTTCATCCACCACGCCTCCTCCATTCGGACCGTCGTAAAAGACGGCCTGAAAACGGCGGAGAAGGTGACCGTCTCTGTCGACGGCGTGGCTACCTGGACTCCGGGCGACGTCGTCGTCTTCAAGAGCCCGCGCGGCCCTGAAGTCGAAACCGTCGCTTCGACCCTGGACTACAACCTGCAGATGCCTGCAATCATGATCGGCAACGTCCAATGGATGCGCAAGCACCCGGACTACGTGGTCGGCATGGTGAAAGCCATCGACAGGGCTTCCTTCCAAATTCGGAGCGATGAAAATTCGCTCATGAAAATGAGCGTCATCAATGCCGCAGTGTTCGGCAAGGGTGGCGGCGAGGAAGCGACGCCCGAGTATTGGGCGGAACACTTCCGTGGTACGACCCTTCGGGTCGGCTCACGCAACGTGCCGGTCGGCGGTTCGCGCGTGGTGACACTCGCGGAAGTCGCCGACTATCTGGGCCTTCGGCCCGGATCGTACCCGATCTACAAGGGCGTCTACAACTACTTCGGGGACGTCTATCACACCTACTACCCGACCTTCGTGCCGGACTATCCCAAGTACGAAGACGCTGTCGACACGAGCTACATCAAGCAAGCGCTCTCGGGCGTCACGCTGGGTGCGGCAACGACGCAGTTCGCGCAGGCCAAGCCGATCACCACCGCGGTGTCGAACCGGTCCTATCCGGACGTCGTGTTCGATACGGGCAAGGCGACGCTGCGGCCGGAATCTCTCCGGGCGCTCATCAAGATGGCCGACCAATCGAGCATGACGGGGCTTCGCATTCGCATCGTGGGCCACACCGACAACGTGGGGCAACCGATCGCGAACATCAAGCTCTCGCGCGCTCGTGCGCAGGCCGTGGCCGACGCGCTCTACGAAATGGCCCCCACCACGTTCCCTCGGGAACGTATGGAGGTTGCCGGTGTCGGCGATACCGAGACCGTGGCCGACAATGCCACGGAAGCGGGTCGCCAGAAGAACCGGCGCGTCGAATTCATTCTCGGGTCGTAATAGGCCCTCGAATGAGTTCCTCCGAAATCCATATTCTTTGACTCTCAGGCCCGGGTACAACCCCGGGCCTGACTTCTCTCGAAAGGAGAACGAATAGTGAGAAAGGTCCAACTAACAGCGTTCATTCCGAACGCAACGCTGTCCAGATCAGCCATGCTCTGGCTAGCTGCCCTTTGGGTGGTTGGCTTTGGCATGTTCTGGCAAGCGAACCCCGTACGAGTCATGCCGACTCTTACGGAGGTCGGTGGCGCGATACTGCCACTCTGGCGAGCCGGGGTCGGGAACGCAATTCTGGTGAGCATGTGGACGCTTCTTGAAGCCATCCTCATCTCATCCGCGCTCTCTCTCGGGCTGAGCTATCTCTATGTGCTGGCGGTCTTTCGCTTTCCGCTTATCAGCGCGACCAAGCTACGCTTTCTCGGTTTCACCGGCCTCATCACGCTCTTCTACCTGGCCACTAAAGACGGCCACATACTCAAAGTGGCCGTGCTCACCTTCGCCATAACCGTCTTTCTTTTGACGGATATGTTGAAGGTGGTCCGGGAGATTCCGCAGGAACGTTACAATCTCGCACGCACGCTCGGCATGAACCGTTTGCGGGTCGTGTGGGAAGTGGTCGTGCGGGGAACACTGTCGACGGCCATCGAGTCCATTCGCGCAAACGCCGCGATAGGTTGGATGATGCTGACCATGGTGGAAGGACTTTCCCGGAGTGATGGGGGGGTCGGCGTGCTGCTTCTCAATCTGAATCGCAGCCGCATGCTCGAAAACGTTTTCGCCGTCCAGCTCATGATCCTCTTCATGGGGGTCGGCCAGGACTATCTCATCGGTATCATCAAAGACGTGGTGTGCCCCTACGCACGCCTCGGGAAAGCGAAAATCTGATGACCCAGCTCAACGAACGAAGAGAAATCGTCCTTGAAGTGAGTGGTCTGTCGGTCTCCTATGACCGGCCGATTCTCCGTGATGTAAATATCACGATCAGGGACGTCGTCGGTCGCGGTCAAGTGGTGGCTCTTCTCGCTCCTTCGGGGACGGGGAAGACCCAGCTTTTCAACTGCATCGCCGGTCTCCAACAACCCAGCTCAGGACTTGTCCGCATTCTTGCGGGGAAAGAGCTGGTGCCGGTACAAGCGGGTATGGTCGGCGTCGTCCCGCAGAACTCGCTGCTGTTCGAAGACCGTACCGTGTACGCCAACCTCATGACGGCTGCGCTCCTCAAAGGAGGAAGCCGGAAGGAGGCGCGCACAAGAATACTCGAACTTCTCGAACTCTTCGGAATGAACGACGCCGCGCTACAGTATCCCCAACAGATCTCCGGTGGTCAGCGCCAACGTGCGTCGATCATCCAGCAGATGCTGTGCAACAGTCGCTTCCTGCTCATGGACGAGCCCTTCGCTTCGCTCGACCTGCTCAAGAAGATCGAGGTGTATCACCAGATCGAGAAGATCGCCCTCCGGGACGAACTAAATACGATCATCGTGACTACGCACGATATCGAAAGCGCGGTGACCATCGCCGACACGGTCTTGCTCCTTGGTCACGACCATGACGCCGGCGGAAACATCGTTCCGGGTGCTCGTATCCAGAAAGAATTCGATCTGATCGAATGCGGACTGGCCTGGCATCCGGAGGTGGCAACGCTGCCAATGTTCTTCGACAAGGTCAACGAAATCAAGGCCTGGTTTCCGCGACTCTAGACCATCTAGACACTTGGGGCGCCTCTTCTTATGGGGCGCCCTTTTCTTTACCCAGAACCACCCAACGCTTTCGCGCACCTATGTATAGTGCGTTTTGCGTAAGCAGGAGTAGCATTCAAGTAGGACCACTAGCGGTCGGAATTTGGCAGGGAGAAACGCCATGCGCTACGTACTTTTTTTGCTGGCTTCCGGTATCCTCTCGGCTTTGCCCGGGGCAACTCAAGCCGAATGCTTCAAGCCTTCCGACCCGCTCGCAGCCGCCCCGTTTCGTGATGGGCTGCAATGCAAAGAGACGACGAAGACGACGCTCACGGGACCAACCTTCGGCGTGTCGGTGACTGAAAACAAGTTTGGTGCAGGTCGCACTGAACTTTCAGGCTCCTATGAGCTTTTGCCGCTTACGAAACAAACGGGCCCCACGAAACTGAGCCTGGATCTCTGGCAAGGGTCGTATCCTCGGGACCATTCTGAGGAAGCGGCCCACCTGCGGTTCGTGAAGGAGAAGGGTTTCGGGCTCAAGTGGTCCCGGAAAGTCTCTCCACAACCGCTCTATATCTATCTGCCCCAAAAATGAACAACGGGCCCGACTTTCGTCGGGCCCGCGCGTTTTGCCCCCTATTTGCATCCTCGTTTGCTTTTCCTTGGGCCGTCCTATATATTGTTGCTAACTCCCACGGGGAGTTTTAATTTCGAAATGCCTACCGTACAACAACTCACCAAGAAGTCTCGCAAGAGCAATCCCCGCAAATCCAAAGTGG
>JAQBRK010000025.1 GCA_028286505.1 Parcubacteria group bacterium | reverse complement strand
GCAACGGTGAGTGCACCGAGTTCCTTCGACATCTTTGCGACAACGGCCGCAGCACCGGTTCCGGTTCCTCCACCCATACCGCAGGTGATGAAGACCATGTCGGAACCTTGAAGCGCTTCCTGAATTTCCTGACGGGTTTCTTCTGCTGCACGACGTCCGAGCTCGGGATTCATTCCCGCACCGAGACCGCGTGTGAGATTCTTACCGATGTGGATCTTGCGTTTCGCTTCGGAGCGATGCAAATCCTGCGCATCAGTGTTAATGGCGATGAATTCAACTCCCTTCACTTTGGAGTTGATCATGTGATTGACCGCATTGTTGCCGGAACCACCCACACCCACCACGCGGATGCGTGCGAAAGTCTCGATCTCAGGTTCTACGCGCTTGGACATAGGGTATTAATTAGCGGCCAATATGGTCACTTCATGATACCTGTGCTTTTGAGCGATGCAACATGCGTTGACAGAACGTCAGTGTGTGCTGAAAAACGGCTAACACTTCGTGAAATGGAGAGTTTCAAAAAACTTTAGATGCGAGGCGCGGAAACTGACGAATGTAGGCGTACTCATAGTACGACGGAACGAGGAGGTAGGTTCTGCAACGAAGCAGATAAAGGAATTTTGGAATTCGACTACGGCAAAAATTGCTTGATGAACTTTTGTATCGATTCAACAAAGCCGCCAAAACGCTGGCGTTTCGGGGTGTCGGTGTCGCCGGTGAGTCCCCAGAGCGCGAGACCGTAAGCGACGGCCCAGGTGGCGTCGCGAATCTTGCTGTCGGCGGATACTTTCATATCGGCCACGCGAGAAGGGAGGGCGAGCGCTCCTTTGGCGATGTCGGAGACGGAACCTTGGCCCGCACCGCCGCCCGAAATGATGATGCCCGCAGGAAGTGCGCCTTTGCGGCCGATGGATTTCAAATGCTTGTCGATGAGCTCGAACATATGACGAAAACGCGCGGTGATGACTTCTTCGACGCGCTTGCGCGGATACATGCTTCCGCCAAGCCTGCCCATTTTGAGGCGTTCGGCGTCTTCGAGCGAGACTTTGAACCCAAGGGCAAGGTCATCCGTGATATTCGTTGAGCCAACGGGGAATACTTTTACGGAAAGGGGAACGCCTTCGTCGTAGACGACTATGGAAACGGTCTCTGCGCCGATGTTCGCGAGCACGCAGCCCTTCATCTTCTGGTCTTTGGTGAGAGTGACGTAGGAACCGGCAAGGGGTGACGCCATGCGGTCGATAACTTCGATGTCGGCCGATTCCGAAGCGAGGGTAAGAGCAGCCTCATGCTGTGCGAGACACGTTATGAAAAGGTAATCGACTTCAAGGCGTGTTCCTTTGAGACCATGTGGCTCGCCGAGCGACTTCGCTCCGTCCACGCGATACTCGAGCGGTATCTCGTGGAGTACGCGACGATTGAGGAAATTAGGTTGAGCGGCTTCGCGCGCGACCTCAAGCGTCTTCTCGAGATCGAGCTCGGTTATTTCCTGGTCCGCGCGCGAAATGATGGTCGTACCGGACGCGCGTACCTCATCGAGGGAAACGCCGCCTACTGCGAGAAAGCCCTTCTTGATAGGAACGCGTGCGGTAGATTCCGCTTGCTGACGCGCGGCGCGCACGCTCGCGGCAACGTCTTCCGCATCAACTACGTACCCGTGACGCATGCCGCTCGTTTGAGCGAGACCCGTACCGATGATATGAATGCCTGTTCCTTCGGGGCCGCTCACTTCTTCCACCACGACTATTTTCGTGTGGTGTGTTCCGATATCAATGCCGGTTGCGATGCGTCGTGCCATCGGAAGAAGTTACATTATTAAAGCGCTCGAGGAGTTCTCGTTCCTGTGTATCCATTGTAGCCCCGTGTCGCATCCCCTTCAAATGCAGTAAACCGTGGATAAAGAGAAATCCAACCATTTGGGTGTATGAAAAACCGTATTCCGGTGCCTGACGTTCGGCTACGGGAGGGCAGATTATAATTTCGCCGCTGCGACGTTTTCCTTTCTCGCGCTCCATCGTGCCGCTCTCGTAGGAGAGCACATTCGGTACGTAGTCTTTGCCGCGAAGCTCGACATTCAATTTCTGGGCACGCTTCTCTCCCGCGAAGACGAGCGAAACGCCCCAGCCGGGAAGCACGAGTTCGAGCGCTTTTTGAAACGGAAAAGCCGGAGGCTTGCTCCGGGTAAAGTTTCTTATATCAAGTTGGCTCATAAAGTGAAAGCGGAGGAGTAGAGGTTCCGAATACGCGGCACGGGAGGGACAGTGAAGTAGACGTATGTGCGATACGGCGGATGAGCTGGCTGGGACCCGTAACAAAGTAGGCGGGACCTATACTCATTCGCTTATTTGCGGCCCTTGGTGCGACGTGCCGCTGGGTCGATCTTTCCAAGCTTGACCTGTTCGTTGTACTCGCGCTTGCGTTCGCCCGAAACGAGGGCGCGCATGTGGTCCACGTTCTTCGACTTCTGGCGGATGTAGTAACGCTTCTTGCGCATCATACGCACGAGGTTGAGTCCCTGTGCGCGGCGGGAGAAACGGCGAATAAGAGAGGCTGCGCTCTCGTTCTTACCGCGGCGAACTTCTACGCGAGTGGCGTTTTGCATAAGGCTGAGAATAGCACAACTGGGCCCTTTTGGGCAATACCGCGGGAAGCATCGTTGACGGGGTAATCCTTGAAGCGCAGTATGCGCCCAGGCCCATGCTCATTGGAGGCAGGATATGGATCAGAAATGGAACTGGAAGCCGGACCGGCTTTTCGGGCTCTCATACGTTCCTCCTGCCAAACACGGCAGGACACGTGTAGCGCCCGAGCTATTGTTTACGCTCGAAGGCGATACGGGACAGCGTGCCGAGGATTTCATCTTCAAACACGGATTCTACGAAAACATCGGCGACTATCTGGAAGGTCAAGACGAGTCGTGGTCGGGTCACCAAGCGAACCTGTTTCCCCGTACTACTAACGACCGAGAATTCGGATTCGACGGCTGCGGCTATGTTATTCAGAACGATGGCGTGACCGAATATCACTTGCCGCTCACCTTCGAAACGGTGTCCCAGGTGGCGCTCACCCTACATCTCTTTTCCCACACGCTGCGTTATATGATGTCGGATGCGTTCAAAACCGAATCGAAATCCAATCGTGCGCAACTGCTCGATTTCACGACACGCTGCGATAATCATGCGAACGGGGGATATGGTCATGCGGTCAGCGGTCATATCTATCCTGCGCTACGTAATTGGCTCACCCGATACAGTCAAAAGCACGGAAAGTCCGGCGGTACGATTGCCGCTTCTGAACGAGCCATGCGACAGGTATACGCTACGATTTCTCACCCGCTTGCACGAAGGTTCGCAAAAGACTGCTCCGCACACGTGAACGCCGAAGGCAGATTCATTCTGGTTTGCCCCGGTAACGCCTGTGATCTTGCTATCTATCCCGAGGGAGATAACAGTCGGTATGACGACATGCCCAGTGACTTCTCTTGCCACAACCTCGATGGTGCCTGTCAGCAGCTCACGCTGATGGCGGGACTCGCCGCACTGCACGATCTCGCGCTCCAGGAGCTCGGGTGAAATGCGAAAGCCCCGCGTCTTCTCGCGGGGCTTTTTGCTACGCGACGGCGCGAAGGCGGTCGACGAGGGAATCGAGTGGTATGAACGTTTCGGTGTGATTAGCACGCTCACGAAGGATGACGGAGCGCTCAAGAGCCTCCTTGCGGCCCATGATAAGCACGTACGGCGGATTGATAAGGTCAACGAAGCGCATCTGCTCGGTGAGGGATTCGATACCGATGGATTGCGTAAGGGGGATGCGGGCATGACGAAGCGTGTCCACGATTTTCATACTTTCGCGCTTTGCCTCGTCTCCGATGTGCACGAATACAAAACGGGGATTGTGCTTCTCTTTCATGGCAGGGATTTCGGCACGGTCGTCGAGCGTAATGCGTACGACGGCACCTACGGAAGAGAAGTTGCCCTTGAAGAACGGTTTCGAAAGTTCGCTGTAGCGGGAGCCCCAGGCGGAAAGCTTGTCGTCCACTGTGACTTCAAAGCAGGTCTCCGACCAAGCGCTTCCGCGCGAAAGGATGCGGGGAACGAGTTCATACGGAGTATCGGTCGCTTCGAGGTATTCGAGAACGCCTTCGAAGTGTTTGCGACTCGCCTCGGAGAGGTGATCGGTCGGCGAAGGAATCTCGCAGGTGCCGTCCTTGCAGGCGATGAGCTTCTCGGTTGCCTCGAAGACGTCGGTGCGCGAGCAGGCAACGCAGTCGGGAGGAAGAATGGCACCGTTCTTGCGGAAGAAACCGGTGAGCTCGCGCGCAAAGCGGCTGCGGGTCTCTTTGTCACCCATGGAGTTGAGCTTGAGGTGCGGCTCCGCTTTCGTGAGGTCGCCCATGAATGAACGCACGGCGCGAATGAGTACGGCGTCAGCAATAGCATGCTCAACACCGAGTGCGTGGAATTGCACGACGATGTTCTTCGGCGCAGGGCGGCCGGGAGCGGCGTTGCTGTGCCACACAAAGAGAGGTGTGAGGGCTGAAGGAGCGAGTCCCGCATCGCGAATACTCTTCAACACCGTGGCCACTTCGCGGGCTTCGGGGTCGAGTTTTTCAAGATTGATGCTATCGGGGTAGGGAGCACGCGTGCCCTGACCTTTCTTACTTGCGGCGAGAGCGGCGAGCGAACTAAAACCGTAATAGTTTCCAACCGCTTGTGCGCGGCGGAGAACGTCAGACGGAGTTACGTGCATGCTCATGAGGTTGTTGAAAAAGTTCCAGAGGCGAGGCGAGGGAAAACGACGAGCACAGGCGTATTTCTATACGGTGAAGCGAGGAGTTGGGACCCGTAACGAAGCATATGGACTTTTTCAGCAGGCTTACTCATTGCGGTTCAACGGCCTTGCCGGGAAGAATACCGATTTCGTTCGCCGGAAGCATGCGAACAAAGGCGCGTCCCATGATGTTCTTCTTAGGAAGCGGGCCCCAGATGCGGGAATCGGAGCTGCGAGGGCGATTGTCTCCCATGACGAAGAACTGGTCTGCTCCAAGCGTTGAATCCTGTGTGTAGGTAGCGTCTTCCGCGACGACATATGACTCATTGAGTGTCACGGTCGTTCCGTCGGTCTTTGTCACGGTGGTTACGCCATGATCAATGTGCACCGTTTCTCCCGGAAGTCCGATGATGCGCTTTATATAAAAGATATTTGGGTCCCCTGGGTAGCGGAAGATGATGACATCACCGCGCTGTGGCGCAGAAAGATGATAACTGAGCTCGTCGACGATAAGGTAATCGCCGCTTTCGAACGTGGGATGCATCGACTCTCCTTCGACGACGAAAGGCTGAGCGACGAACAAACGGATGGGGACGACGATCAAAACTGCGAGAACGATAAAGGTGAGTATCTCCTTAAACGCGCTCTCGAGGAACTTCATAGGAGGAATTGTATTCCTACTTTTCTACGCGTCAAATTTTCCACTCGCATGTGTGAAAAGATGCGCAGCTTCGGCCTCCAGGGCGACACGAAGAATACAGTCGCGACCTATCGGCTCCCACTCCCACTCGAGGACTCGGTGAGATGTCTCGCCTCAATCGCTCGCTATTCTTCGGCTGCTTCCGGTTTAGCGCATACTTTTCACACATGCTCGCTCCATTTCTCTAGTTCCGTGAGTCCCGCAAATCAAAAGGGTTCGCTCCATTCTGTCTCGTTCAAAGGGAAGCGGTTATGCACTGGTATGATGCAGTCATGCAAACCGAGGAGCTCGTACTCACGAATCGTGACGGCAAGCGCATGCCTGCAACTCTCGCACGTCCGCAGGGAGAATCGAAAGGATTGGTTTTGATACTGCACGGGCTTGGAGGATGGAAAGACCTGGTACTTCTAAAAAAAGTAAGCGATTTCTTTTTGAGCGAAGGCTATACGACCTTCCGTTTCAATGATTCGGATTCCATCATCAGTCCCGATCAGGATCATTTTCACAGCACGACGACGAAATACACCGAGGATCTCGATGACGTACTGGTCTATCTGCGCACGCAGGAGTGGTACAGTCAGCCGTTTACGCTTGTAGGACATTCTATGGGTGGGCTTATTGCGGCGTGGTATGCGGCAAGGAATCCTGAGGACGTACGGCAGCTCATCGAACTGGCCCCTGCCGTCTCATGGAAGTCAATGTGGTTTTTCCAACTGCCATGGGCGCTGTTGACCATGATACGCGGTCATGCCTCGCTGCTTGAAATCGACGGAAAGAAATTCCGCCTGAGCCCGCTCTGGTGGAACGATTTTTGCAAGTTCGACGGCTACGCATATGCGCGCGCCATTACTGCACCGACGCTCATCGTTTCCGCAGAACGCGATCACACGGTTGCAAAGCCCTTTGTGCACCGTTCATACACGAAACTGTTTCGAAATGCGCAGCATTCCACCATAAGTTGGGCGGATCACGACTTCGATGGGCACGAAGACGAGGTAGTTGCTACAATCGAACAATGGCTTACGTCATCATAGGACTCGGTAACCCCGGTGGGGAATACGCAAAGACCCGGCATAATGCCGGGCGGATGGCTGTAGAAAAAATCGCGAAAACGGAAGGCTTTCCCGAATTCACGCTCCGTAAGGCGGCGAAGGCGCTCGTCTCGGAGGGAACTATAGGAAAAGAGAAGGTCATACTCGTGCTCCCGGAGGTATTTATGAACCTTTCCGGAAAAGTTCTACCGAGTTTTGTGAAGTCCAAAGCGGCCGCAAAGAAACTTTTGATAATTAGGGATGAGCTCGATATGCCGCTTGGCACCATGAAGATGACCTTCGGGCGCGGAAGCGGGGGACACAAAGGTGCGGAAAGCGTCATGAGCGCCATTAAAACGAAAGATTTCGCACAGATAAAAATAGGTATTTCCGGAAGCACGGCAAAGGGGAAGCTGAAGAAACCGGGCGACGAAGATAAGGTCATCAAGCACGTGATTGGGAAGTTCAAACCAGGGGAAGAAAAGGTATTGAAAAAGATGCTCGACCGCACGGCAGAGGCAAGTGCACTGTTCGTTTCGGACGGCGTCGAAAAGGCCATGCTCGTCGCGAATACGCGTTAGATGAGCGCTTCATAAATCCATTGCGCCATAAGGGCTAATAACGCATAGTGCGCGAAGGATAATCCTGTCCTTTCACACGAACAGAGGAGCTTGAAATGGCAGTGGCCGTCGCTCCATTCGTGGAGCCTAAACTCTTGAGGTCCCTTTACGATCTCGACTTCACGCCAATACTCTTCACCAGCCGTCGTCAGATGGTGAGGCATCTCAAAGCGAGAGGAAAATCTCTCGGTAAGTGGTTCAAAGTCGCGTGGCTAGAATACGAGGACCATGATTCGATACTCGCCTTCCATCCGGAAACGGGAGACGTGTTGCGTTTCATTCGTACGATCACGTTCTATATCACGCGCGAGCATGACGAGCAGCACCTCAAAAGGGCGGAGGTGCTGCATGAGAGCATCGAATGGCCTGACGGAACGGTTACCAAGCGCGAGTACAACAATACGCTTTCCGAGAAATGGAACTGGGATGAGATACGTATTCGCGATGCCCAGAAAAGAGCACTTGAGGAGGAGCTCGGTAAGACTCTGGGTCGCAAATATCTCACCTCGCCCTGGCTCCATCGCATCCGTACGGGAATCTCGTACTTCAAAGACCCCGAGACCGGTGTCGGCAAGGGCTTTGCGATGGCCGTCAAACGAGACGACCCGAAACGCCCCGGTATCGATGTAACCTATAACCGCCTGTTCCATTACACCCTCAAGCTTCATCCCGACAACTGGGAAGAAGAATATAGGGAAGAGAAAAGAGACAAGCGGACCGGCAAGCTCATCAAGACCATGATCCACGGTTGGCGTTCCACCAACCGGCTTGACTACCACTAAACCCCGATCGCGCAAGCGATCGGGGTCCAGTTTTTTATACGAACCGAACGTACCGCCTATTTCTTCTTCGGAGTGCCTGCGTATGCGAGCGTCATGCGCTGATCCTTCGGCTCGAAGAGAGTAATGGTGAACGGGTAGTTCTTACCAAGCTCAAGCGTGTCACGCAGCTCGATAGGCGAAGCGAATTCGCTGATGTGTACGAGACCGGCAACGCCTTCCTCGATGGAAGCGAGCGCACCGTGCTTGTTGTATTTGATGATGACGCCGTTCACTTCCATGCCCTTCTTGTAACGGTCGATAGCCGTCTTCCAAGGATTCTCCTTGAGTGCCTTGATGGAGAGGGAAATCTTGCCATCCTTTATTTCGATAACCTTCACCGAAACGCGGTCGCCGACATTGAAGAGAGCGCGTGGGTCTTCCACGAGGCCCCAATCGAGCTCGCTGATGTGCACGAGTCCTTCAAGACCCTGTTCGAGCTTAACGAAGACACCGAAATCAACGGCACCGGTGACTTCGCCTTCAACGACGTCGCCCACCTGGTACTTGTCGATAAGATTCGCTTTCTCAGCCTCTTCGTCACCTGCGCGCTCGGAGAAGATGAGCTTACCTTCCTTAGCGTCCGCCGTGATGATACGAACCGGAAGAGCAACGCCCACGAGCTTCTGGAGTTCGCCGAAGATCTTGTCCTTGTCGCCCTCGGGCACGCGAGGGTAATGCTCCTTCGCGAGTTGCGAAGCCGGGAGGAATCCCTGGATGCCCTGCCATGAAAGGATGAGTCCGCCCTTGTTCGCTTCCTCGACGGTAAGGTTGTACACAACCTGTCCCGCGATAGCCTGCTCGGCTTCGCCCCAGATAGCTGCCTGACGAGCTTCCTTCAGGGAAAGTTCGATGTAGCCATCGAGTCCTGCAGCGTCTACCACCTTCGCGGTGATGAGGTCCCCCGGATTCGCCTTGCGGAGAACGTCTGCCGCGTTGAGGTATTCGCGTCCGTAGATAAGACCGGTACCGAACGGTGGAAGGTCGACGTACAGTCGTCCACGGACGAGTTCGATAATGGTTCCTTCTACCAAATCACCCGGTCGCGGTGGGGTAGGGATACTGTCGATAAGCCCGAACATCGGGTGTTCAGGCTCGAGAACTATCGTACTCGCTACCACGGGGGTAGCTTTCTTCACTTCATCCATATAAATGTAGCGAAACTTTTGCGGAGGGTACTGATTCCTTGCGAAATCAGGGATAGCCCACGCGCGACTCGTTTAGCCCTTAACTCAGGGAATATAGCAGACATGTACATAAAATGACACCCCCGTCGAAGCGGGGGTGGGGCGGGTGCGATGTTAGGTACATCGCACCCTGGTACCAAGATTTCAATAAGGTAAGGGATGTCGCGTTTATTGGCACGCGTCACTTGAAGGGCGTCCACAAGCAACTACCAATGGTGTTCGGTGCGGCTAACCGTATGATTTGAGATTTTCGAGCCCAAGGGTCTTTTCATTCCTGCTGGAACAAAACCCCTGCTTGGGTGTACGACAGGACCACCTCCTTCCTGGTTGCGGTTCGTTCGCTGCAAATAGGGCATTGAGCCCCAGAGTAGCCCGGGCTAACGGAATCGGCACATAGCCACGCGGGACTTTCGTCCCTAATCCGTATTACGCCCGGGCCGGCGCCGCGGGTCCGTCAGCTGCCGATGGGCGGCGAGCCGGCGTCCGGGGCGAGGTCGAAGCGGTTGACGTTGAAGCCGGCGCCAAGGACGCGGCCCACCTGGTTGATGAAGGCGCCGAAGGCGCGAACTGAACTGTTGTACTTTTCCCAAGAGCCGCGGTTTTGGCGGCCATTGGTCGTCACGGTGAGTACCTCATTGTCGTCTCCGTTGGAACGATCAGGCCTTCATGGGAGGTCCCACAACCCTGAACTGGACCAAAGTACCATCCACCGTTCAGCTTGTCAAGTACCTATAAATATGGCGTAGTATATGGGTATAAAAGATAACTCCCCAGGTCCGCGTAGCGGCCCGGGGAGGGAAGTCGAAGACGAGTTCACGTCGTCCGCGACCGGTCATGGGGTGACCGGGGCGGGTGAAGGGTTAAGCGCGGGCGTGTTCAGGCGACCCGTCTGATGCTGTGCGGGGTTTTCGCCTCGAGGCGACCAGAAACGGCCATCGAGCATCTTCAGGTCAGGGCCCATGAAGACATCCTTTTGTTGTTGGAATCCGGATATCACCGGCAACTCCTTTCTTGGGTTGAAGAACAGTACGAGGTAATCACAATGTAACACGCGTTTTGGTAATGGCAACTAAAAAAAATCCCCGGCCAGAGTAAGGCCGGGGAGGGCGGACCGAGGTCCGCGGAATTATTTAGCGCCCTGACACCAGAGAGGCGTAGGACGTGTCGTCGATGAGGCCGCTGCACCGGTGAGCGCGTGCAGCGAGCACCTGGGCGAGGGCGTCGTCCGTCGGAAACGGATGGGCGTCAGGCCCGGGTGTAGTGAAGGGGTCTATGACCCCGGTGGATTCGGTCGTATGCGCCGCGCTCATGCTGTCCTCCCAAACAGAACTTAGAACCTTCGTAGCGTACGATGGTGCCGCTTACTTGTCAAATATAACAAGCGTGGCGTAATGAAAATCGCTGAAACGAGCAGGGTAGTGGTGGACATAACGAAAGGCTTACCGTGCTGGTAAGCCTTCTTCATGTTCGGGTATAGGTGTCTGCTCATGCAGACGAAAGATCAGGGGTAGTGTCGGCGGAGGGTGCAAGCACCCTCCGCCGGAACGAGCTTTTCGGGTTACGACTTTTTGCAAGGCGTGTCTTCCCTAAAATGCAGACTTTTTTCTGTTCTGCGACTTCCCTATTGGCTCGTTCTAATTCGTACGGTTCCGGGTCGGAACCGGTTCGTTGTTCCAGCTGGAACGCTCGCGACGACGAAAGAGGTCGTCCTGGTCGTGGCCGACCGTGCGGTCGGGGTCATAGGTCGGACGCTTCTCGTGTTCGTTGGTCTGATTGAGGCTCAAGAGGCGCTCCTGTGAATGGCAAATCGCCGGGGTTCGGCGATAGATACAGAATACTCGACGCGACTTCCCCAGTCAAAGCGGGACTGTACGGATAAAAAGAGGCCCCGGCGCGTAAGACGCAGCCGGGGCCAGTGAGTGTTAAGAGGGAAAATATGTACAAACAGAACTTCCGCATGTCTCCCTAGCAGGAGGTTAGTCAGGTTCTCCTCTTCCGTGTTGATGTGCTTGTGAGGCGGCTTCAGCCCGTCGACGGTCGTCGACTAAGCTTGCGTGCCGGCGTCGATGAAACCGTTGTCGGTCTCTTTCCGGATGCCGTCGCCGTCAGGCCAGATGTCGCCGTTGTCGGGCTTCATGCTTTCAAACGGATCTTTCATGTCCACTCTCCTTCCGGAACGCCAAACGCGGTCCTTACTAACGCTATCATGAAGAAGCCTTTCAAGGTATAATGTACCTACTATATGGTGATAACCCACCACGGCGGTCAATGCTTCAAGGTCACCCTCGGTGACCTTACGCTCGTGTTCGACCCAATCTCCAAAAAAGGAACGCTTCCTGCGGTTCGCTTCGGTGCAGACATCGCTCTCGTCTCTCGCAACCATCCGAATATGAACGGTGTCGAGGAAGTTTCCTTTGGCGGGAAGGAGCCGTTTGCTATTACGGGCCCCGGTGAATACGAACACTCGGGCGTAACGGTGCAAGGATTCCTCACAAAGAGCGAATACGCGCTCGGTAAATCGGAAGAAGAGGCGATGAACACCGTGTATGCGGTATCGCTCGAAGGTATGACGCTTGTGCATCTGGGTGCACTCAACGACGGAATGCTTTCGCAGGAAGCGCGCGAGGCAATCGACGAAATCGACGTGCTGTTCGTTCCCATCGGCGGTGACGGAGTGCTCGACGCCGCAAAAGCCGCGAAGCTTGCTGTTACGCTTGAGCCGCGCATCATCATTCCTATGCATTGGGACGGAATGGGCGAACCCAAATCCCTTGAAGCGTACCTGAAAGAGGAGGGCGGCAGCGCGGAAAAAGTGGATAAACTTACCCTCAAGAAAAAGGATGCGGCTGAGAAGGATGGGGCAATCATCGTCATTACCCCCTAAGCATGTCCCAAAATCTTCATCTGCTGCGTTCCTTCGTTCCGGTGCTCACTCACCGTATAACCCATACGGCTCCTCTCGCTCCTCACTTGTGCCTTGCATCTGGAGTATTTTTGAACATACTTTAAATACACTATGGAAACTCGCCGCGTACACGAAGTAGTTCACACGCTCCGCCAGAAGCCTCTCCACGTGCGTGAGAATATCGCGCTTGGCGTTTCGGGTGGCATAACGCTGCTGGTTGCTATCGGATGGATGGGTGCACTCGTTGCAGGCGGCACGCTTCGTCTTGATAGCGGCACCCTCGCGTCGTCCGGCGCCGGAGCGCCTGACGTTACTCAGGTAGTGGCGTCGAGCAAGAGCAGCTTTTCCGACCTCCTTGGCGCGGCCGGTGCCGCCTTCGGCGGAGCAACTTCGAGCCCGAGCATCGAGATAGTGGACACCGAAGTTCACTCATCGCTTGATCAGAACACCATTCCGGCTAATCTGACCGTCATCCACTTTTAAGTATGGCTAAGAAAGTAGAACAAGAAGCTGCACCGGCTGAGCCGCGCATTTCCATAATCGACCAGTCCATCGTCGGCGAGATGCGCCAGTCGTACATCGACTACGCGATGACGGTCATCACGAGTCGCGCGCTTCCCGACGTGCGTGATGGGCTCAAGCCCGTGCACCGTCGCATCCTCTTCTCTATGAAGCAGAACGGTCTGACCGCGACGGCGAAATTCCGCAAGTCCGCAACGGTGGTGGGAGACGTGCTCGGTTCCTATCACCCGCATGGTGACGCCTCGGTGTACGACGCGATGGTAAAGCTCGCGCAGGATTTCTCCACGCGCTATCCGCTCGTACTCGGACAGGGTAACTTCGGTTCCATCGACGGCGACCCGGCCGCTGCCTACCGCTATACGGAAGCGAAGATGACGCGTCTTGCCGACGAGCTCCTCAAGGACCTTGAGAAGGAGACCGTACCGTGGATACCGAACTACGACGGCAGTAAGCAGGAACCAACGGTGCTTCCTGCGGCATTCCCGAACCTGCTCTTGAACGGCACGCTCGGTATCGCCGTCGGTATGGCAACCAACATCCCGCCGCATAACTTGCGCGAGGTAATACAAGCCACTACGCATCTTATCGATAACGACGACGCAACGACCGAAGACCTACTCCAGTTCGTAAAGGGACCTGACTTCCCTCTTGGCGCTATTGCGTTCAACCAGTCAGACATCAAGCACGCCTACACGACCGGTAAGGGTGGCGTGGTGGTGCGCGGGGAAGCCGACATCGTCGAAGACAAGAAGGGAACGCAGATTGTCATTACGTCGATTCCGTTCCGCGTGAACAAGGCAGACCTTATTACGCGTATTGCTGACCTCGTGCGTGATAAGAAGCTCGAGGGTATCCGTGACCTGCGCGACGAATCAACGACCGATATCCGCGTCGTCGTTGACCTCAAGGGAACCGCGCATCCGCAGACCGTACTTAATTCCCTGTACAAGCACACCGAGCTCGAGAGCACCTTCCACTACAACATGCTCGCGCTCGTGGACGGCGTGCCGCAGACGCTCTCGCTCAAGGGCATGCTCGAGAACTTCATCGCTCACCGCGAAGTGGTGGTCAGGAAGCGCACCGAATACGACCTGCGCAAAGCGGAAGAACGCGAGCACATCCTCCTCGGTCTCGCTAAGGCGCTCGATCATATCGACGAAGTCATCGCGATAATCAAGAAGTCGAAGGATGTACCGACGGCGTCCGCCGCACTCATGAAAACGTTCTCGTTCTCCGAGCGTCAGACCGCCGCTATCCTCGCGATGCGCCTCCAGACGCTTGCGGGCCTTGAGCGCAAGAAAATCGATGACGAACTCAAGGAGGTGCAGGAAATAATCAAGAATCTCAAGAAGATACTTTCGAGCGCGAAGAACATCCTTGCGGTGGTTCGCTCCGAACTCGTCGATATTGCCGAGAAGTTCGGTGACGACCGCCGCACGAAGATAGTGAAGGGCGGCGTGAAGAACATTTCCGTAGAAGACCTCGTCGCCGACGACGAGTCGGTGCTCGTGCTTACCCAAGGCGGGTACGTGAAGCGCACCAACCCCGACGAATACAAAGTGCAGAAGCGCGGGGGAGTCGGCGTCATCGATATGTCGACCAAGGAAGAGGACGTGGTGACGCACTTCCTTTCGACGACGGCGCATTCCGACCTCCTCTTCTTCACCGACAAGGGAAAGGCATATCAAACGAAGATGTATGACATTCCCGAAGGTCGCCGCGCGACGAAGGGTAAGTCCATCATGAACTTCCTGCCGCTCGCAAGCGATGAGAAGGTCACGAGCGTGCTTGCGGTACCGAAGGGCGCGGCGCGCGACGCCATGAGCGTATTTTTCGTAACGAGCGAAGGAGTGGTGAAGAAAGTGGAAGCCAAGAGCTTCGCAGACGTGCGCAAGAACGGCATCATCGCCATCGCGCTCAAGGGCGCGGACTCGCTCGTCTCCGCTTCCCTTTCCGGCGACGGTGATTCCATTTCAATAGTGACCTCGAAGGGGCAGTCGATACGCTTCGACGAAGCAGACGTGCGTGCCATGGGTCGCACGGCAGCGGGCGTGCGCGGTATGACGGTCAAGAAGGACGATCGCGTGGTTTCGGCGGAAGTCGTTTCGGGTTCCGACAAGAACGCCGCACTCCTCGTCATCATGGATAAGGGCTACGGCAAGAAGACCGCGCTGACCGAATACAAAGTGCAGGGCCGCGGCGGCTCCGGTATCAAGACCGCGGAAGTAACTTCGAAGACCGGAGAAATCATCGGAGCGAAGGTGCTCATCGGGGACGAAGCGAAGGAAGAGGAAATCGTGGTCATCTCGAAGAAGGGTCAGGTCATCCGCTGTTCGGCGGGCGAAATACCGTCGCTCTCGCGCGCGACACAGGGCGTGCGCATCATGAAAATGCGCGAAGGGGATTCCATCGCCTCGATGGTCGCTCTATAGCACGCGTTTTCGACGCATGATTCGATTTCCGGGCCGCCCTCAGCGAGGGCGGCCCGATTTCTATTTGTTGTTTGACTTGTATACCCCGCAGCGTAAGGTAGTTGGGTGCCGACACTGGAGTAGGCATATGCAGGGAGACGACCATGAACACTCAGAATTCAACGACCCCATCGTCGAAGGTTCACGTTTCGCGCCATGCGGAATTGGAATCGGCGCTCGTCGGCGGACTGCATACGGTTCACCTTGCGGCCGTTCCGCTCTCGACCACGATGATGGGCTACGGGGCTCATCGCAAAGAGCCGAACGATACGATCACCATTCGGCCTTCCAAACGCAATGCGCGCGGCCGAGGCGCCATGACCCTCTAGACCATCCGTTCGATTCGTTCTTTCGAGGCGCGCCATCCGGGCGCGCCTCATCCATTTTGTTGATTGAACGAAGGGAGGTAGCGTAAGCGTGGTATTTTTACTATATGGAATTCAGCGACCCAACGACGAACGTTTTGCAGATGGGACTTTCAGAGGGAATGAAAGTGGCTGACCTCGGAAGCGGCAGTGGTCACTATGCGCTCGCTGCGTCCGGTGTGGTCGGCGTAACCGGTCAAATATATGCGGTCGATATCCAAGAAGATATTCTCAAGCACGTGCGAGACGCGGCAGCGGACAAGAATCTAAAGAATATAGAAACCATCTGGGGCGATTTCGAAAAACCGGGCGGTACGAAACTGCGCGACGGCGTGGTCGATGCGGTCATACTCTCGAATACCCTTTTTCAACTTGAGCATAAGGCCGTGGCGGTCGCCGAAATACAGCGCATCCTCAAACCGGGAGGGAAGCTGCTCGTGGCGGACTGGGCCGGGGCGTACGGCGGCATCGGGCCGGCCGAGCATCAGGTGGTGTCGGAGCATGAGGCCGAAGAACTTTTCATTACTGCGGGATTCCATAAGGTTAAATCGTTCCGTGGTGGACCGCATCATTATTCCGTACTGTTTACTTCCCCATGAGTTTTCCGCATTTTTGCGAGTCAGATAGCGGTATAGTACGTATATGAATATGCGGCCCTTTCAGATCGTTGTCATCGCGGTCTTCGTCGTCCTCGCGCTCGGAGGCCTGCTTCTCTTTGCTACCTACAAAGGCGTGGGTGGCTCGAAGCCCGTAGGAGACGTCATCATATGGGGCACGCTTCCGGAGGGAGCGGTCAGCGTCGCCATAGACGACCTGAAGCAATCCCATCAGGAATTCGGAAAAGTAACCTACGTAGAGCGAGACGCCGCCACGTTCGACGCGTCTCTGGTGGATGCTCTGGCATCGGGCACTGGACCTGACCTCATCATCACGGATTCGGAACGTCTTTTTTCAGAAGAGAATAAACTGAACATCATTCCCTTTGCTACGCTGCCCGAGCGCACCTTCCGTGACAGTTATCTTCCGCTGTTCTCGGTATTTCAGACTACCGGAGGGGTATACGGTATTCCGCTTGCGGTCGACCCGCTCGTCCTCTATTACAATCGCACCACGCTCGCGAGCGCGAACATTTCCCAGCCGCCACAAACTTGGGAAGGCGTAGTGGGCTCTGCGCCTCGGCTTACCGTAAAAACGAATGCGGGGGTGATAGCCAAGAGCGCGATTCCGTTCGGCACGTATGAGAATATTCCGCACGCACGCGCCATTATTTCGCTCATTCTGTTGCAATCGGGAGTGGGGATGAACGATACGAGCTCGGGCTCGCTCCGCACCTCGCTCACCAGCGGCGGCGACACTTTTAACATCTCGCCCGGCGAGTCGGCAATATCGTTCTATACGCAATTCGCCGACCCCGCGAAGGTGGTCTACACCTGGAACCGTTCGAAAGTCGACGGGCGTCAAAGCTTCTTGGCGGGTGACAGTGCGTTCTATGTCGGCTTCGCTTCCGAGCACGCTCTCCTTACGGACGCGAATCCGAATCTTGATTTCGATATGGCGCTCATCCCTCAGCCGGAGACGTCACAAGTAAAAACCGATTACGCGATAGGGTACGCCTTCGCCTTTCCAAAGGGTGCTCATAACCCGGCCGGAGCTTACCGGGTAGCGGTCGCGCTTGCTGCCAAGGACAAAGCTCCGCTCATCGTGCAAAAACTTTCGATGGCACCGGCGATGAGGTCGCTTATGGCGGCACCGTCAGGTGACTTGTACGCTCCCATAATCTACCCGCTCGCTCTTATTTCGAAGTCGTGGCTGTCCCCAGCACCCGCGGTAACCGACCGCATCTTCGCTGGTATGATTAACGATATCGTAAGCGGCCGCTCGAGCGTGCGCGAAGCTCTGGTGACCGCAGATGAATCCCTAACGGCAGCACTGCAATGATTTCTCGCCTCACTCCCTTTTTCATAGTCGCTCTATTCATTGTTGGTGGAGTCGCAGTACAGCCTGTGCATGCGGCAACTGCGTGTCTGAACGGAAGTCAATGCGCATCCGGCATGGAATGCGCAAAAACGAATGGCGGGTCTGTTGGAGTATGCGTTCCGAGCGGCTCGACCGGGAAGCAATGCACGAGCGGTACGCAGTGTGCGGATGGCCTTGAGTGTTACAAACGCACAAATCAAACTGTCGGCAGTTGCGTAATATCGGGTACCGGAGGCAAAACGACTGCAGGAGGATACACCGGCGGAACAAATCCCGGTACGGACGCGGGTGCTAGCGCGGGAACACAAGGAGGCACGAATGCCGGCGCTCAAGGAGGCACTGCTGCGGGAGCTACCGGCGGAACGAATCCGGGCACATCCGGCGGAACGCTTCAAAATCCCCTCAATAATATCGATAGCCTACCCAAACTTCTCGAAGTCATACTTGGCGCCGTAGTGAAGCTCGGTTCCATACTTCTGGTCGTCATGCTGGTCTGGGTCGGCTTCCTCTTCGTCATGGCGCAAGGTAATCCGGAAGAGATTACCAAGGCGCGAAGCGCGCTTGTATGGACCCTCATTGGCGGAATGATCCTACTTGGTGCTCAGGCTATAAGCTCGCTGATACAAGCGACCGTGACCGGCTTATGAAATTCTTTGGAACTGCACTGTTTTCAATCTTTGTATTCTCGGCATTCATCTTTCCAGTAGCAGCAGAGGCTCAGGTGTGCGTTCCGGCATGCGGCCCGGGCACCTATTGCATATACGGTTCGAAAGTGAACAGCAGCGGGCAAGTGGAGGACTCCGGCACCATGTGCAACAAAGACGGCGATAACGGCGTGGTAGTGACGGGACAAAGGAAGGGTTCCATTACGTTCAAGCAATGGGTGGAAGGCATCATTATTCCATTTGTAAACAATTACGTCGTTAAGCTGCTCTACATTCTCGCGTTCCTCTTCTTCATCTTTGGTGTCTTCAAGTACTTCTTTACGGGTGGACAAGAGAATAGGGAAACGGCCCATATCTATATCATGTGGTCCCTTATCGGCATGGTCGTGATATTCGGCGTCTGGGGCATCGTGCGGCTCCTCCTTAACATTATCCCTATAACCTAGTTGCCGGTTTCTACCAGCTTGTTACGCTTTCCCTATGAAACTCATTCGCAAATACCTTACCTTGCTCGTCGCACCGATTTCCGTCGCTTTCTTATCGCTGGTACCGGTCGCGGTGAATGCTGCCTCCACGGTCGTTCCTGACACGACCGGAGCCGATAAGTTAGGAGCCTTCCTCCTGCTTATCGTGTATGTTATCGACCGCTACCTGGTGCCGGTCATATTCGCACTTGCCTTCATCGTCTTCATTATCGGGGTGTACCGTTATTTCATAGCGGGAGGAGCTAACGAAGAGAAACGTGCAGAAGGACAGAAGTTCGTTATGTGGGGCCTTATCGGCTTCGTTCTTATGTTCTCGGTCTGGGGTCTTATCAATCTTCTCGTCGGTTCGCTTGGCTTCGGGGGACAGAACCGCCCCGGTCTTCCCACCTTTACGGTTCCCGAGAGTTCGCAGAGTCCCGCCACAAACCAGTTCGCCGCCCCGGCAAAAAATACACCGGCTCCCGATAGCATCTACTACCCGACACAGTCAGCAACAGCGCCCGGAGGAACGCTCCAGGCATCCGGCGATACGTCGGACCCATGCGTGGATGCGACGGCCGAGTTCCCGTATCGTCACATAAGGGACACGGCAATCGAGTGTTAGGTATTCGTTTTCCCCACCATCCCCCAGACTTGATTGACGTCGGTACCACTCGCGCTATCCTATATAAGAACCTACGCGGTTATACTAATCACACATTATGAAGAAACTCGGTTACCTCGGTGCGCTTCTCGCTACGCCATTCCTTGCGTTCGCGCAGGTCAACACCATCAATGATGCGGGAAAGATCATCATCGACCTTATCAACAACGTTGCGGTACCTATCGTATTCGCACTCGCTTTCATCGTCTTCATCTTCGGTATCTTCCAGTACTTCATCCAGGGAGGACACGATGAAGAGAAGCGCGACAGCGGAAAGCAGCTCATGCTTTGGGGTCTTATCGGCTTCTTCGTCATGGTTTCGGTCTGGGGACTCGTTCGCATTCTCCTCGGAACCTTCCAGTTGAACCCGACCGTGCCTACCTACCCAACCGCGCCACTCACAACTCAGGGCAATCGCTAATCGTTCGCGGATTACTCTCCACGCAGAACCCCGCGCCGAAAGGCGCGGGGTTCTGCTACTATATAAAGCATGGAAGCTTTCAATACGTTTCTCGGCAAGGTCGAGAGCGCAATCATCAATCCCATTATCGAACTCATCGCGGTCGCCGCATTCGTGCTTTTCGTATGGGGCGTCGTGGAGTTCATTCGCGGAGCGGGGAATCAGGAAGCGCGACAAAAAGGCCAGCAGCACATGGTGTGGGGCATCATCGGCCTCGTCATCATCTTCGGTGCCAAAGGCATCATAGCCGTGCTGGCAGGAGTGTTCGGCATAGCGGCACCGTAGATATGAGTTGGGCCCGGACTTGCGTCCGGGCCCAAAGAGTTGGTTAGGGGAAGCACTTGCTCCCCTGATGTACATAGAAGTACTTCAGGTAGAAGCCGTTCGCGTCCGTGCTCCGGAAACGGTCGGCGTTGTCGTAGACAATCACGGTCGGGTCCGTTGGCCACCAGTGCCAATGTTCCTTCTCCTTGATGTCGTCGTACCGGAAGTCGTGGAATTGGCGATCGAAGCCTGCGGCTTCGGGCGCCTTTTCGTAGCAGAGGGTGGTGAACTTCACGACCGGCACCGGGTCCGAGAAGCCTTCGTC
>JAQBRK010000016.1 GCA_028286505.1 Parcubacteria group bacterium | reverse complement strand
GACCGCTCGGCGTCGCTCTCAAAAAGAATATCGAGAATCTCTGGTGGCGAACGTTCGTGGAAGAACGCGACGACATGTACGGACTCGATGCCGCGATACTCATGAACTCGAAGGCATGGGAGGCGTCGGGCCACGTAGCAGGGTTCTCCGACCCGCTCGTTGAATGTAGTAACTGCAAGAAGCGATTCCGAGCAGACCATCTCGAAGACCCGAACGTGTGTCCCGGCTGCGGTAAGAAGGGTACGCTCGGGGAGGCACGCCAATTCAATATGATGTTCAAGACCCAGGTAGGGGCGACCGAGGACGAAACGGCAGCGGTCTATCTTCGTCCCGAGACCGCAGGAGGTATTTTCGTGAATTTCAAGAATGTGGTCGATTCGGCGCATCCGAAGCTGCCGTTCGGTATCGCGCAGATAGGAAAAGCGTTCCGGAACGAGATAGCTCCTCGCGACTTCATTTTCAGGGTGCGCGAACTGGAACAGATGGAAGTCGAATATTTCGTACGTTCGAACGAATGGGAAACCGCCTTCGAAGACTGGCGCGCGCGCCTCCATGCATTCGCGGAAGCAATCGGGCTGCCGAGCGCGATGGTGCATGAGCTTGAGGTAGGGGACGGCGACAGGGCGCATTATTCGAAACGCACCATCGACTTCGAATTCGACTATCCCTTTGGCCGGAAAGAACTCTGGGGTCTCGCGTATCGTACCGACTTCGACCTTACCGCTCATCAGGAGCACTCAACCGTGAAGCTCGAGTATCTCGACGAATCGACCGGTGAGAAATTCATTCCGCACGTTATTGAGCCATCGCTCGGCGTAGGGCGCACCCTGCTTGCGGTGCTTGTCGCTGCGTACGAAGAAGACGAACTTGGTGGCGAGAAGCGCTCGGTTCTTAAACTTTCTCCGCGCATCGCTCCGATAAAAGCCATGGTCTCTCCGCTCCTTAAGAACAAGCCGGAACTCGTGGAGAAGGCGAGGGAAGTGCGTGCTGCGCTCAAGAAAGTCCATCCCGCAATCGCCTGGGACGATAACGGCAACATCGGAAAGCGCTATCGTCGTCAGGACGAGATAGGTACGCCGTTCTGCATCACAATTGATTTCGACACGCTCGGCGAAAATCCGGAACTGAAAGACACGGTTACGCTTCGTCATCGGGACACGAGCGAGCAAGAACGACTTAGTATCGAAGCAGCTTCCGAAAAGATACGAGCCGCGCTAGCATAGCTCTATGGATAAACAGATTTCGGTCGCTATAACTCCGGGGACCGTCATGATGACGCTGGTTATCGGCGCCCTCGCCTTTGCCGTGTGGGTGTTGCGCGACCTCGTCCTGCTCGTACTTACCGCCATCGTTATCGCGTCCGCCATCGAGCCGGGCGTCTCCTTCTTCGTTAAGCGACGCATTCCGCGCGTTCTCGCTGTGCTTACCATGTATCTCATGGTGTTCGGAACGCTGTTTTCGGTCATCTACTTCTTCGTACCACCCATCCTTGAAGACGCGGGCAATTTCATTTCGGTCGGCTCGCAGTATCTCGATAACTTCAATCTTCCGGGCTCGCTCAACACGCCTGCCGCCGGTCCTCATGTCAGCACGGAGCGTTCGCAGATTAGCAATATCCTCGACGGGCTTCTTACTTTCAAATCGGCTTTTACCGATCCGTCCGCAGGCGTGATAAAGATAGTCTCGACGTTCTTCGGAGGCATATTCTCGCTCCTTCTGGTGGTGGTCCTTTCGTTCTATTTCGCCATTCAGGATACGGGCGTTGAAGACTTCCTTCGCCTCGTTACTCCCGCAAAGAAAGAGGAATACATCGTCAATCTATGGCATCGTGCGCAGCGCAAAATAGGACTCTGGATGCAGGGGCAACTTCTCTCATCGCTCATCGGAGGCGTTATCGCCTACCTCGGACTCCTTATCCTTGGGGTGCCCTACGCGCTCCTGCTCGCCGCCTTCACTGCGCTTGCCATGCTCGTGCCTATCTTCGGCTCCTTCATTTCCGCACTACCCGCCGTTGTCATAGCGTTCTCTACGGGCGATATTACGCTCGCTCTTATCGTCGGAGGGCTCTACCTCATCATTAATCAGTTCGAGGCGCATCTCATCCATCCGCTCGTCGTGAATAAAATCGTCGGTATCCCGCCGCTCCTGGTCATTCTCGCCCTTATCGTGGGCGGGGACCTCGCCGGTTTCCTCGGTGTGGTGCTCGCCATTCCGGTCGCGGCTGCGCTGCGCGAGTTCCTCTCGGACATGGCACGCAGAAAGCATGTCGCGCCCGTTATTTAGCGATGGCACGCTACATAACTACCACCCTCCCGTACGTAAACGCCGACCCCCATATCGGGAATGCGCTCGAGTTCGTGCAGGCCGACGCGTTCGCGCGCATGCTGCGTCTTCAAGGAGAGGACGTGTTCCTCAATATGGGTACCGACGAGCACGGACAGAAAATTTTGCAGGCAGCTGAAAAGAATAAACAAGACGTGCACGCATACGTGGATCACTATTCGGACGAATTCAAACGACTCGGCACGGCGCTCGATCTTTCCTATGACGCGTTCATCCGGACCACGCTACCCGCTCATTACGTTGCCGCGCAAGAAATGTGGCGCAGGTGCGATGCCAAGGGAGATATCTATAAGAAAACATATACGGGTACGTACTGCGTCGGGTGTGAAGCCTTCAAGACCGACAAGGAGCTCGATGAGAACGGGAAATGCGTGCTGCACCCGTCCCTCACTCCGGAAGTCATCTCCGAAGAAAATTACTTCTTCCGTCTGAGTGCCTACGGTGACCGTCTGCTTGCGTACCTCGCGAACACGGACGTTATTCTTCCGGATTGGCGACGGGAAGAGGCTATTAATTTTGTACAAGGAGGTCTTGAAGATTTTAGTATTTCGCGTGAACGGGAACGCTTGAGCTGGGGCGTACCGGTACCGGGTGATGATTCCCAGGTCATGTACGTCTGGTTCGACGCGCTCACGAGCTACCTCTCGACGCTCGGTTGGCCCGAGGACGCAGAAGGGAAATTCAAGAAGTTCTGGGAGAACGGTACGACGCTCCAGATGGCAGGGAAAGACCAAGTCAGATTTCAGTCGGTTATGTGGCAGGCCATGCTTATGTCGGCCGAGATAAAGAACACCGACCAGATCTTTTATCACGGATTCATAAATTCTGGCGGGCAGCGCATGAGCAAATCTCTCGGAAACGTCATCAATCCCTACGAACTGGTTGAGAAGTACGGTACGGATGCGACGCGCTACCTCTTGCTTCGCCACGTACACCCGACGGAAGACTCCGATGTTACGTGGGAACGTCTCGACGAATGGTATACGGCGAACCTGGTGAACGGCATCGGCAACCTCGTCGCGCGCGTGATGAAGCTTGCCGAAGAGCACTTGCCGGAACCGGTAGTGTTTTCAGGGGAAGACCTGACCGTAGAAGAAGCTTTCGCTTCAAAGCTCGACCGGTTCGCCTTCAATGAGGCCCTGGACCTCGTATGGGAACATATCGGAAAAGGCGACGAATTCATGACATCGCATGAACCCTACAGGAAGGTGAAGAATGAGAATACCAAGCAAGAGGCATTGGATGAAATAACCAAGCTCGTGAAGCATGTGGCCAAGATCGCCGCGCACCTGGTTCCCCTCATGCCAACCACGAGCGAAGCCATCATGGCCGCTCTCCGCGAAAACAAGAAGCCGGAGAATCTGTTTCCCCGCTTGAGTGAGCAAGCGGCGGGCGGAGCACCGGGCTTGAGCGATCAGGTGAACGGCGAAGCGCGGGGACTTTCATAAACTATGCGCTACTTCGATGCGCACTGCCATATTCAGTTCGACACGTACGACGAAGACCGCGACGCGCTTATTGCGCAGATGAAAGAAGAAGGTATTCATGGGCTCGTCGTCGGTGTGGATTACGAATCAAGTAAGAAAGCTGTGGCTCTCGCCCAAAAGCATGAGCACCTCTATGCAAGCGTCGGACTCCACCCTAATTCTGCAGCAGATTGGAAATATAGCGATGCATCGCTATATTTGAATCTTGCTGAAGATGGGAAAGTGGTTGCGATAGGGGAATGCGGGCTTGATTATTTTCGTCCTGAGAACCCGGATGCTGCGAAGCAGAAGCAACGCGAGGTATTCCAGCGCCACATAGAACTTGCAGCGAAGGTGAATAAACCGCTTATGATTCACGCTCGACCGAGCAAAGGAACGGTAGACGCCTATGAAGAAGCGCTCACGATGCTCGAAAGCGCACGAAATGAATATCCGAATCTTCGCGGCAACTTCCATTTCTTTGTAGGGAATACCGAAATTGCGAGGCGTGCGGTCGTCCTCGACTTCACCCTGTCATATACGGCCGTCCTTACTTTCGCGCGTGACTACGACGAGATAGTTCGCTCAATACCGCTCACCCATATTCTGTCTGAGACCGATTCGCCGTTCGTGGCTCCTGCTTCACGCCGGGGTCAGCGGAACGATCCGCTTTCCGTACCGGAGATAGTGAAAAAGATAGCCGAGATACGTGGAGAAGATGGGGAAACGGTGCGAAGCACCCTTAGCGCTAACGCTTGCCGCGTGTTTAAACTTTAGAAACGGCTTCGTTGCTGGCTCCAACTGCACGTGGTACAGTGCGCGAGCAATGAAAAAAGAAATCGAAAACGGTGCTGAGGGCACCGAGCAGGAGCTTGAGACGGGATATAACGAGTTCCGGGTATACGAGCTTGGCTTCCACCTCGATTCTGAACTTCCGACCGAAGAAGTGAAGAAAACTTACCAGGCGCTTCGCGAAATGATCGCAGGAGTCGGAACCGTAGTCGCCGAAGGCGAGCCTACGAAGATCCCGCTCGCGTACATGATCTCGCGCAGCGAACAGAACGGTCGCCGTGACTTCACGAGCTCCTTCTTCTGCTGGGTAGCGTACGAAACCGAAGGGGAGGGACATGAGAAAGTGCTCGAAGCAATAAAGGCCGAGACGCGCGTTATCCGCTTCCTCGATATTCGGACCACGAAGGATGCCGCAAAGCATTCCGCTGAAATGGCCGAAATCTTCGCAAAGATGCCGGAAATGGAGAACGGAGCCGAAGAGGAGGTTCGCGACGAAGAGCTCGACGCAGCACTTAAGGAAGCAGGTGCCGCGTAAGCGTCCTGCTATACTTTTCCTATGTACATAAACAAAGTAGAGCTGTACGGGAACCTTACTCGCGACCCGGAACTCAAAGCGCTTCCTTCGGGACAGCAGGTCGCCAACTTCGCGATTGCGACCAATCGTTCGTTTAAGAATAAAGACGGTGCACGCCAGGAACAGACAGAATTCCATAACGTCGTGGCTTTCGGCCGAACCGCTGAAGTCATAGGCCAGTACCTTAAGAAAGGTCGCCCTATCTTCATCGAGGGACGTCTCACGACACGCTCTTGGGAGAAAGACGGTGCAAAGCAGTACCGCACGGAAGTTATCAT
>JAQBRK010000047.1 GCA_028286505.1 Parcubacteria group bacterium | reverse complement strand
TCTTCCCGGTCATAGCGATAAAAGGATGGCACTATGCCGACGACGATGAGCTGCGAAAAGCCATCGTTGGAGGAAGTCTTATCGCCGTCATTGCACTTATGTATCGATGGGACGAGTATCATGTCGCTGAATGTGCAGCGATTGTGTATCTCGCTATCGGGCTTTCGCTCGCTCTTTTCGACTACCGCGTCGAGCGGAGGTCAAAACACTAGCGGAAGAGTACGCCAAAACCGAAACCGCGCCGGAGATTCCTCCGGCGCGGTTTAAGTTTGTTCGGGTTAGATGACCGGTGGAGCGATGAGCTCGTTCACGATGTCGTGGCCCTCGGTCTCCTTCGCTTTCGGCGTGATACCGTTCGCGATGAGGACCTTTTCGAATTCTTCTCGTTCAAGGGTCTCTACCTCAACGAGTTTCTTGGCGATGGCATCGAGCGCGCCACGATGCTTCTCGAGCACTTCGCGAGCGCGTACGCGAGCTTCTTCGATGATGCGCGTTACTTCGCTATCTATCTTTCCCGCGATTTCCGGAGAGTACGCTTCGTGGCCGAGACCGCGGTCAGCGGAGAACGCGACCGGTCCGATCTTGTCGCTCATACCGTAGCGAGCGACCATGTCCTGCGCGAGCGCGGTGATGACAGCAAGGTCGTTCGAAGGTCCCGTGGTGATGTCGCCATACACCATCTCTTCTGCAACGTAGCCGCCGATGGTAGCCGCGATATCGTCAAGGAATGATTTACGCGAGTGCATCTTACGGTCCTCGAACGGAAGCTTGAGCGTGTAGCCTCCCGCACGTCCGCGACTAATGATCGAAATTTTGTGCACGGGATCGGCGTCGGGAAGAATCGAAGAAACGAGCGCATGCCCTCCCTCGTGATACGCCGTAAGCTCCTTTTCCTTCTTCGAGTAGAGATGGCTTTTGCGTTCCGGCCCGAGCAACACCTTTTCGATGGAGCGAATGAGGTCGTACTGCGTTATTTCCTTACGGTTCTCACGCGCGGCGAGAATGGCTCCTTCGTTCATGAGCGAGTAGAGCTCGGCTCCGGAGAAGCCCGGCGTGCGCTCCGCGATGACTTCAAGGTTTACGTCAGGACCGAACGGCTTCTTGCGTGAATGCACCGTGAGGATCTCGAGACGGTCCTTGCGGTCCGGAAGATCGATAGTCACGCGGCGATCGAAACGTCCCGGACGAAGAAGCGCGGGGTCGAGCACGTCGGGGCGATTCGTTGCAGCCATCACGATGACTTTCTCATTCGGATCGAATCCGTCCATTTCGACGAGAATCTGATTGAGCGTTTGCTCGCGCTCGTCGTTCCCTCCACCTACGCCGGTACCGCGCACGCGTCCGACGGCGTCGATTTCGTCGACGAAGATGATTGCCGGTGCAGTACGCTTTGCCATCTGAAAGAGGTCACGTACGCGCGACGCACCAACTCCGACGAACATTTCCACGAACTCGGAACCCGAGATGGAGAAGAACGGTACGCCGGCTTCGCCCGCTACCGCGCGCGCGAGCAAGGTCTTACCCGTTCCCGGAGCGCCCATGAGAAGTATGCCCTTCGGAATGCGTGCACCGATATCGAGGAATTTCTTCGGGTTCTTGAGGAAGTCGACGATTTCCATGAGCTCTTCCTTTGCTTCCTTTGCTCCTGCCACATCCGCGAAGGTAACGCGCTGCGACGTATCGGCCGGGTCGATCATGCGCGCCTTCGACTGTCCGAAGGTGAACGCCTGCATGCCAGCTCCCTTTACCTGGCGCGTCAGGAACCAGAAGAGGAACCCGAGGAAGAGGATTGGAAGGATTATCGGCGCAAGCGTGAGGAACCAGAACTTAAGTCCTGCCTCTCCTTCTATGGATATCGCTACCTTCGAGAGCTGTTCCGGCGTCGTGCCGAAGGTTGCGAGCGTTTCGGAAAGTCCCGTTGAGGCTTCCTTTACCGAGGTCTTCTTCGTGCCGTCGATGTAGGTCAGATTGAGGTCATTGCCGGAAATCTTGATCGTTGAGATAGCGCCTGCCTGCACGTCAGCCGCAACTTGGGAAAGCGGAATCTGCTTCTTTGCGTCGTTGGTGGTCGTTACGAGCGTATAGATACTGATAAGTACAAGAAAGATCAGAACTGCCGAAAGAAGATTCCCCACGAAGCCCGGGCCGCCTGGCGTAAAGAATCCCGGCACTTTCTTGCCGTCCTTTCCTTTTTTCACTTCTGGTTTAGTTGGTTTTTTTTCGTTTGGCGTAGCCATAGTGCGAGACGTTAAGTAATGAAGACTATACGACAGAAGATGACGAATTCCTAAAGAGACTGCCGAAACTCCACCGTCAGCTTTGTTGCCCGCGTCTTCGCTCCCTCACCGTATCCCTATACGGCTTAGTCACTCCTTCCTTGGCGCCTCGCTGACGGCGTTTTTCTGCCGCCTCGAGAAGCGCAGATGTGAGTTATTTGTTACCCTTTCGATATGTCAGCCACCCTGATAGAGAACAAGAAAGCGCGCATGCGCTTCGAAATAATCGACACCTATGCCGCAGGCCTTGAGCTTGAGGGAACGGAGGTGAAATCTCTTCGCGCTAAGCGCGGGAGTCTTGAGGGTGCACGGGTAGTAATACGCGGTAGCGAGGCCTACATGTTAGGTATGTCGATACCTCCCTTCCAGGTGAAGAACACGGCTGAGACCTATGACCCCGAACGAACCCGGAAATTGCTTCTCAATAAGAAAGAGATAGCGCAATTGCTTGATGTGGAAGCTCAGAAAGGATTGACAATTGTCCCTCTTGAGGTATATACTAGCGGAAGATACTTGAAAGTACGCATCGCGACAGCGCGTGGCAAGCAAGCCGCCGATAAGCGCGAGACGCTCAAGCGGAAGGCTGCGGAGCGTGACATCGGACGCGTACTGAAGAATCGTTAAGTTGAAAGATGAATATCTGAAAGTGGAAACAGGGAAAGAGAAATGAAAAAGTCCAAGGTTACCGGAATCCCCGAGCACGAGAAGAGCCCAGCTGATCTCCAGGGCGAGGGTATCATTCAGTTTGAACCGAGTACGGGAAGCTGGAGTGCGCCTCACATCGAATCCAGCTCTGACGACGAAACTGACGATCTATATGCGGACGAAGACGGTCCACAACCGCTCGACAAGCAATTCCGGTAACCAATCCGGGCACTATGGGGAACTTCGCTTCCCCACACTTTCAGGTATTTATCGGGCGGGCCAGTCGCAGTCCGGACACCATCTCCTGATAGTGTCCGGACTGGGGGTGACCGGCTTTGACGGTCTAGCACTTTGAGATGCGTGCGACGCGGTGCAAGCTTGTATGACACCTAAATCCGACAAGCAAAAATAAACGACAACAAATCTGTTGCCAGCGTAAAGTC
>JAQBRK010000028.1 GCA_028286505.1 Parcubacteria group bacterium | reverse complement strand
GTACCAAACGCAAGCGAGATGGTGTTCGCAGAGTTCACGAGCGGATACGTGAATGAAAGTGCTGCTTGCTTGCCATTGAAGGTTGACCAATCAGTTGAAGAAAGTGCGCCGCGTATTGAAGCGGATGCGGTCGGGAGATTGAACGTAATCGTTGCACCGGAGCCGGTGATGGTGAAGTCCGTGCCTGTGGTGGAGGTGGCGAAGAGCGCGGTACCGTTCGTGGTCTGGCCTGCAGGACCGACGGCGATGACGCCGGTGTTGGTGACCGTGACGGCACCCGTTGCACCCGATACCGAGATGCCGGTGCCGGCGACGTTCGAGGTGACGCCGGTGTTGGTGATGACACCCGTCGCACTGTTGTAACTGATGCCCGTTCCTGCCGAGAGAGATGTGGAGGAGATCTTGTTGTTGAAGGTCGTCCAGTCGCCGGATGAGAGGTAGCCGTTCTGTGAACCGTTTCCAACCTGGATAGCGAGCGTGCCCGTGGTGAACGTAAGGGGTGACGATACCGTTACCGCCGAAACCGCGCCGCTGCCGTTCGTGTAGAGAAGCGAGTTAGTAAGACCAGCGAGCGAAAGTACTCCGGTTGAGGAAATGGAACTCGTTGCAGTACCTCCTACCGCAAGCGTGTTCGCGGAAAGGTTCGTCGTTGATGCGTTCTGGATGTTGAACTGCGACGGTATGGAAAGCGTGATAGCACCCGTTGCAGCAGAAGCGGTGATTTGATTTGCAGTACCGGCAAGCGAGAGTACGCCCGTGTTGTTGATGGTGACGGCACCCGTCGCACCCGATACCGAGATGCCGGTTCCGGCAACGTTCGAGGTAACGCCGGTGTTGGTGATGACAAGACCTGAACCGATGACTGACTGCCCGCCCGTAACGCTGACGCCCGTTCCCGCTGATACCGTTCCTGTTGCTACCGACGTGAGACCGTTCGTGCCGTTTCCGTAGAGAAGCTGACCGCTCGTGAATGAAGTCTGGCCCGTGCCACCGCCTGCAACCGTGAGCGTGCCTGAAAGCGATGGTGCGTAGGTAATGGTGTTCCCTGCCGCAGTAATGGTCATCGCGGACGTGAGGCCGTTCGTCGTGCTTGTTGTCGAAGCAATCGTTATCGTCGGGCCGCTCTGGAGTTGTCCTGCAGGACCAAGGTTCTGAACCGCTGCGGTGATGAGACCGAGAGTACTTGTTGCGACCCATGATGGACGGCCTGTTGAGTAGTCGAGCTGAAGAACCTTTCCTGCTGTTGAAGTAGCGAGCGTGTTGAGTGCCGTTGAGCCCGAACCGAAAAGGAGTGCGCCGTCAGCTACCGTCGTGATGCCAGTGCCACCGCCTGCAACCGTGAGTGTTCCTGAAAGAGTTGGAGTGAAGGTGAAGGCACCTGCAGTGTTGGTGATATTCAGGCCGAGCGTGACACCGTTGTTCGTTGCGCTTGATGTTGCAAACGTAAGAGCCCCTGTCTGCGCCGTTCCCCCACCGAGCTGCTGCAAGGAAAGAAGGCCCGTGTTGGAAATCGTGACGTTCCCTGTCGCTCCCGAAACACTCACGCCCGTTCCGGCGATAGCGGAGAGAACACCCGTGTTCGTGATGACGTTACCTGCGCGGTTGAGTCCCGTTGAGAACGTGAGGGGTACTTCGTAATCGGTTCCACCGATTGCCGTAACTATGGCGCCTGTGCCATTGCCCTTTAGTATTCCCGAGAGCGTAGTGGAGCCGGTGCCGCCGTTTCCAACAGGAAGCGTTCCCGTTACCTGCGAAGCAAGATTGAGTTGGCCGCTGATGGTCGCGAGTGTGCTCGTCGCGACCCAGGTAGGTACGCCGTTCACAAGAGCGAGGCTTTGTCCGTTCACACCCGCTGAAGTGGTTGCAAATGAGCCCGTTCCGTTTCCAAGGAGAACGGTGTTCGCAACAATCGTTGACCAACCTGAACCCCCGTTAGTCGTTGGGAGGATCCCGGACACTTCAGAGCCGAGAAGAACATTCGATGCTGAGACGATTCCGGAAGAAGCGTGGAGGACTCCAGTTAGTGCCCCAAGAGTGACGGTTCCCGAAGTGGTGATGCCACCGTTGAAGGTCTGGAGTGACGACCAGCTATTGGTGGTCGTGGTTCCGAATGCGAGGGAAATGATGTTCGCGGAATTAGCGAGCGGATACGTGAATGAAAGTGCAGCTTGCTTACCATTAAAGGTGGTCCAGTCAGCGGATGAGAGTGCTCCACGATTGCTTGCGGATGCCGTTGGAAGATTGAACGTGAGAGTCGAACCTACACCCGTGATGGTGAAGTCGGTTCCTGCAGTCGAGGTCGCAAGGAGCGCGGTGCCGTTCGTCGTTTGACCGGCAGGACCAACGGCGATGACACCAGTGTTCGTGATGGTGAGACCGGAACCGATGATGGACTGGCCACCCGTGACGCTCACACCCGTTCCTGCGGCAACCGTACCGGTTGCGACCGACGTGAGACCGTTCGTGCCGTTTCCATAGATGAGCTGGCCACTCGTGAACGTAGTCTGTCCCGTTCCACCACCAGCGACCGTGAGTGTGCCGCTTACGGAAGGCGTATAGGTAATCGTGTTCCCTGCCGCGGTGATGGTGAGTGTGTGAGTCTGACCATTCACGACTGAGGTGGAAGTCGCGAGCGTTACGGTGGAACCGTTTTGGAGCTGACCGGCAGGGCCGAGGTTCTGAATGGCGGAAGAAAGGAGGCCGAGCGACGACGTTGCCGTGAGTGTGTAACCGTTCGAGGCGTTTCCTACCAGGATCTGGCCGTAGGAAGGTCCTGACGTAAGTCCGGTGCCGCCGTAGAGCACGCCGACGGAACTTGTCGCGGAAACGACACCATTATTCGCCTGGAGCGGTCCGTTGAGCGAGGCGATCGTTACCCCGCCATTGAAGGTGTTGGAACCGCTCCATACGTTCGCCGTTGTCGTACCGAACGCGAGCGAAATGGCATTAACGGTGCGTACGAGCGGATAGTCGAACGTAAGCGCGTTTTCGTAATCGGTTCCTGCGGTAGCTACGGAGAGCACGCCTGCGGTTGATTTTACGAGACCGCTACCGAGACCGCTGAATGTTACGGTGCCGGTCGCAGTAAGTCCTGCGGCTGCGATGTTTCCACTAAAGAGCGCGTTTCCTTGTACGGAAAGCTGCTGCGTTGCAGTAGTTGTACCGAGTCCGAGGAAACCGTTCGCATTGATGACGGAAGTAAGCGCGCCGGTCGTGTTGTAGATATCAAAGATGTTTGCGATCTGACCGGATGCTGGGAAGAGCGCGAACGTCGTCGTTGCTGTTGAGCCCGAAAGGACGGTGAACTTTGCGTAGGGCGTGGTGGAAGCACCGACGACCACTTTGTCGGTGGTGGTGGAAAGTCCTACGACGCCCACATTGTTGGTCGTCCAACCGCCGCCGGAAGACGCACCGCCGGTGGTGATGTTACCGCAGGAAATATTTCCGGAAGCATCAGTTTGAAGAGCCTGTGATCCGATACAAGAAGCTATAGACGAGAGCGAGAGCGTTGAAGAAACGCGAGCGGTACCCGTGATATCAAGCGTCGTGCCGGGTGCGGCGGTTCCGATTCCAATCTTGCCGTTCTGCAGAACATTAAGTGCGTTCGGACCGACCGACAGTCCACCGGCGAACGTGGAAGTTGCCGTCGTTGATGTCGCAAGAATGGAATTGAAGAAACCGATCGCAGCGGAGATCTGCGTCGTCGAGGCGTTTCCATTGAAGGTCTGGAGTGACGACCAGCTATTGGCGGTTGTGGTTCCGAATGCGAGCGAGAAATTATTTCCGGACAACTGGATCGGATAGCTCGCTGTTAGAGATGCCGAGGAAAGATAATCGGTACCCGCGACCGCAGGAATGAGCGAACCCGATGCGTTCGCTTTGATGAGTACTGATGACAGATTCGAAATCGCGAAACTTGTCGACGTCGCGCCTGAAAGATTCGTGTTGCCCGACACCGAGAGCGAACCGCCTAAGAAGGTGTTCCCGTTGACTTCGAGCTTGTTCGTTGGCGACGTTGTTGCGATACCGAAGTTTCCGGCAGTGACGTACGTACCACCGGATCCGGCTGGCGTGATTGAAATACCGCCGTTCAAGTTCGTCGCGGTAATCGCGTTTCCGGAAATCGTAATGTTTCCTCCCGCGGCACCGTTCGGGAACGAGACAGCCGAGCTGTCGGAATTCGTGACCGTCTTACCTGCTGAGATGCTGAGATTGGCCTTGAGAAGAATCTGGCCGGAACCTGATGGATTAAGTTCGATGTTTCCGGTACCGGTCGTCTTCACTTTCAGGTTCTGGTTGATGTCCGCCGACACGACGATGTCGCTTGAAACGTCTTCCTGGAGTACTTTCTGGCCGTTGATATAGAGCGAACCGGGACCGATGTAGACATCCTTCCACTTGAAGGCGGTGGAACCGAGCGAGTACACGTTATCGGCCGACGGAATGATGCTGCCCGTTATGCCGATGTTGCTGGCAATCGTCGTCGTACCCGTTCCCGAACCGATGACGATAGGATTCGTAAAGGTTTGCGTTCCCGCCCAAGTGTTCGAAGTTGTCGTGCCGAATGCGATCGAAATCACGTTCGACGCTATTTGGAGCGGATACGTGGCACTCGTGATGCGCCCTGAGTAGGCCGTGCTCCATTCGGTAGTCGACGCGGTGAGCGGGATGCTGTACCCGGCAGTGAGCGAGAAGACGCCGGTACCGCTCGTGTAGGTAAGACCGGCCGCCGTCGATGAGAAGAGCGCGCGCGCGGTCGCTGAGAAGTCAGAAATCGTAGCGGCGAGCTGCGTGCCGGTGTGGTTCGTTCGATTCAGGTAATAGGTTCCCTCCTGACCATCGAAGGTTCCCGTCCAGTCACCGCTCACGTTTACCGTGAGCGCTCCGCCGACGTTCGTGAGTCCGGTACCGGTGAGGTCGGTGACGGTCTCGCCGTTTACGTTAATACCGGAAGAGAATGTCGAGAGGCCCGAGAAGAGACTCGCTCCGGCGACGCCGAACGAGGCTCCGGGAGTGGTAGTACCTACGCCGACATTCCCGGCGAAGTAGTTGCTGGCTGCAGAATCTTTCTGATAAATACCGTAGTAGCTGCCGACGGTTGCACCACTTACCGAAGGATTATCTAGATACAGGTCAGCAGCCGTCGTGAGACTACCGCCCGAGAAGAACGGAGTAATGTGAATACCTGTAGCGAGCGTTGTTATGGGAGAAGAACCATTATTTACTCCACCGAACGCAACGCTCATGCCGGCTAGTTCTGCCAGGGTTCCCTGGTCGCCTGACTCAACACCGTTCTGAGTACTGTAACTGCGTACTGCGAGCAAGTTTGCGGCGCTAATCGTGCCCGTCACCGTTTTAGTCGCCGCGACATTCGTGTAGATGGATACATCGAGGTTGCGAGAATTCGATGTCATGTTGGTGGTGAAGTTTGCATTGTCTTGGAGGACCACGCTTGAAACCCAAGCATCAGAATCGGTCTTTAGGACTGACAATTTAGCTTGACCGCCGGTGTTAGTGGTACCGATAGCAACCGTTCCTCCCGCAGTAGAGAGGTAGGTATTGCCCGTGACGGTGAGCTGCGTCGTCGACGCATTGCCGTTGAATTGTTGGAGCTGGCTCCATGAATTCGCGGTAGTCGTTCCGAACGCGAGCGAAAGAACGTTCGAAGAAATTTGGAGCGGATACGTCGCGCTCGTGATGCGATTGCTGTACGCGGTGTTCCAATCGGTAGTCGACGCGGTGAGCGGGATGCTGTACCCGGCAGTGAGCGAGAAGACGCCGGTGCCGCTCGTGTAGGTAAGGCCGGTTGCCGTCGAGGAGAGCGAACCCGGTGCAAGATAATTCACGCCGGCAATGGCGGTCTGCACTGCGCTCGTGCCGTTACCCATGAGAAGACCCGAGAGCGTAGTGGAAGCCGTACCGCCATTAGCAACGCCGAGCGTACCGGACACCTGCGAAGAAAGGCTAAGGAGGCCGGAGATGGTTGAAAGCGTCGTCGTTGCCTGCCACGTTGGCGTTCCGTTCACGAGCGCGAGTACGTAACCGTTCGTACCGCTCGTGGTAGTTGCGAGCGCACCGGAACCGTTTCCATAAAGAAGTGTACCTGCCTGAATTGCTGCCCATCCCGTACCACCGTTCGCAACGCCCACCGTACCGAGCGAGAAGACGCCGGTCGATGAGTTGTATGAAAGCGGTCCGGTAGCGGAAAGCGACGTGGAGGAGATTTTATTATTGAATGTCGTCCAGTCGGTCGCAGCTAGGTAGCCGCCTTGCGAATCGTTCGCAACCTGTATTGAAATCGCGTTGCCCGTACGCGAGAGCGGCGTCGAGAACGTGAGTGAGCTTTCAAGTCCGAGCGAAGAAGTTGCGGTGAGGGTGTAGCCCGAACCGTTTCCAAGAAGAATCTGGCCGTAGGAAGGAGTCGATTGAATGCCGGTACCGCCGCGGTTGATGCCGAGCGTCCCTATCCATACCGGACTAAAGGTGTGGATATCGCCGGCTGAGGTAATGTTTAGGCCGATATTCGTATCGCTCGTGGTTGCGAGGATCTGTCCTGCCCCTGTTTGAGAGCTTGAGTACTGGCCGCGTATCGAAGTGATGCCGCCGCCTGCTCCCGCGTCAGACCCGCAGGTAAAGCGACCGGTTGCCGAGTCCCAGAGCAGCTTGTCGCTTGAAGTGGAACAAGCCGAGAGGCCGCCGCCCGTAATGGTTCCCGCGATGTTGAGATTCGTCGAAGTCGCGTTCGTAATCGTTGCGAACGCGAAGGTGTTCCCTCCCGTGAAGACGTTGTTCGTGTAGGTCTTCGCGATGGTGGTGGAACCTCCTACGTACGTGTTCACGAGCGAGTCCTGGTAGTAGAGATTCGAGACTCCTTGAGCGAGCGAGTCGGTTGTCTTCGTGGAGAAGAAGTAATTCGCCGAAGTGGTCGCGAAGGCGTTCTCACGATTTTGCGAAAGGTAGTAGTTTGCCGAACTAGTTGAGAATGCCGCGCTTTGATTCTGGGCAAGGAAGTACGAAGCGGAGGTGGTGGAGAAGAAGTCGCGCTGACCCTTCCAATAATCGGCGGAGCTTGTTGAGTAGAAGTAACTCTTCGCTATCGAGTTGAGGAAGGTCGAGACGAGTGCGTCTTGGTAGTAGAGATTGACCGTGCCTTGCGCGAGCGAGTCGGTCGTCTTCGTCGAGAGATAGTAGTTGGTCGAAGTCGTTGCGAACTTTCCATTGAAGGTGGTCCAGTCGGTCGATGACAGGTAGCCGTTCGCGGATGCGCTTGCCTGCGCGAGCGAGAACGCACCCGAGGTGTTGTCGTACGCAAGCGGAGACGATGCGGAGAGGAGTGCGCGCAGGTAAGAGTCGGACGATCCGTTAAGGGTGTTGCCGCTCCATGAAAGATTCGTGCCGGCAGTGATGCGCGTCGAAGGAACATCGTAGAAGCCGTTCCAGTTCGATGACGAAGCGGAAAGCGGAATCGCGTATCCGGTCGAGAGCGAAAGCGTTCCGGTCGTCGTTGCGTAGGAAAGTCCGGTTGCGGTCGCCGTGAATGCGGAGCGAGCGCGTGCGTCCGTGTAGTACTTGTTGATGAGACCTTCCGCGAGCGCGTCGGTCGTCGTTCCGGCGAGCGCCGATGCGAAGCGGCCGAGCGAATAGAAAAGATTCGAACCTTCATTGATGTTCGTTGTCGAAAGTCCGAGCGATGAGGTGGCAACCGAGCTGTATCCCGTGCCTGCGGAGTTTCCTATCAGGAGCTGGTTCGCGCCGATGACACCGAGTCCCGTACCGCCGCGAGCGACCGAAAGAATGCCGGTCCATACGGGAGCGAAGGTATGGATGTCGCCTGCGGAAGTGATGGTAAGACCCAGGTTCGCGTCGCTTGAAGTGGCGAAGGTCTGCGTGGAGCCCGTCTGAAGGCTTGAATACTGAGCGCGTAGGCCGTTTAAACCGCCGCCGCCTCCCACGCCACAGTCAACTCCCGTACCTGACACCACCCCTGCAGCGTCTACGTGCAGGCACTGGGTCGAGCCGGTGATAGCACCGAACACGACGGGGCCCGCGACCGTGGTGGTGCCCGTAAGAGTGGTCGCGCCATTCACGGTGAGCGAGTCCGCGACGACGGCACCTCCGGTGAAAGTCGAGTTCGTGATCGTACTGTTCACGATAGTTCCGCCGTCCATGCTGTTAGCAGAGCCGGAAGAAGCGACGGTTGTCTGCTGCTTCGCTCCTTGTCCGTCGAGCACCTGTGCACCGATGCGCGCAGAAAGTCCCGCGAGTGCCTGAGCAAGATACGAATTCACGTACTGCTGCACATACGTTTCCGAAACTCCTTGTACATAGGTTATGTTCGTCGTCTGGTTGCGTATCGGTTGATACACGACGCCGTCTCCGCTTGGAGAAAGGTACGGAGCCGGAAGACCCGTACTTTGATAGATGGTGCTTGCCGCATCGAACGGAAGGATGGTGAGACGAGGCGTTTCGAATCCGAAGAACACCGCGAGTGAGTGCGACACTCTCGTAAAGAAATTCGTAATCGCGGAGTAGGTATAGCGTGCGATGGATGCTCCCATCCCGGGGTCTTGTGCGACGGGCGCAGTCGCGACTGACGCTGCACTTTCGCGAGGAGTCGCTGCGAGCGCGACCATCGTATCGCCGTAGGTGCGGGGAGCGGAGGTAACGACAAACATCGTTCCCTGTTCGAGTGCATCCCCGATGCGGTACACCGCGCGTGCTGCCTGCGTAGGAACATCGGTCTGTCCTTGGTCCGCTGCAATAGCTGCGGCGATAATGCGATCCTCGATGCGATTCACCATTCCGCTTTCAGCTGCGTACACGCTTCCTGCCATAACGAGAACGGTGACCGCAAGAGCAAATCCCGGACGTAGCAGTGGATGCACTTCGCGAAGCGTTGGACCGCTCATTTTAGGAAGTGCCAACGGTTTGACTAACGGAACTATAACTGGCGTAACGTTATGAGCCTGGTACTCCACCTCACGAGCTTTCGAGAGCTCGCGACTTATTTCACGCTTGCGTTCTTCTTGTTGACGAATGAATTTTTCAAGGGATGCTTTCTCCACGAACCATACGCGACCGACTTGACTCCCTACGATTTTTCTTTCGCGGCAGAGGCGCGAAATGTAGTCGGAGTTGTATCCCGATAGCTTTGCCGCTACCTTAGTTGGGATGAATTTTTTATCTAGGGGAAGGTGCATGTCGGGTAACCGAATTAGTTATATTCTACGTGCTATTTCGGCTATTTACCCTACTTAGCGTGTGGATAAATATGAAGCTCAAATGAACTCATTTTGAATCGAAATATCGCCTTCTGACGGATCTTTCTAAGAGAAATCTTGGATACGCAAAAATGGACAACGCGGCAAATTCTTGACGTACTACTCCCTGTTCTTCTTCTCAATTTCCTCGTATTTCGCGAACTCAGTAGGGAAAGATAAGCAACAGTTTTTTGAAAAGGCCTGTAGGGCATTTAAATGCCTTGCTACATGAAGAGGAGACTTTAAAATACAAAAAACATCGACTTTCTTGATTATAGAAGGGCGATTCTTCGGCTCTAAAAATGCATCTAATTGCTACACTGCTTTAAAAGCCAGCAAATAAAGCATTTAATTGATTCCCATGCGTGAGAGTCGTGTGAGAACCTGCAAGGTGACAATATCAGCAAGATTCAAAGCAGAAAATTATAAAGAAACAGATCGCGTGTCTGCGCGATCTGTTTCTTTACTTCTCTTGTATCCCTTAACTTTCTTGAATATTCAATCTCGTCTTGGCCAGACGAGATATATTGTATTTGTTATTTAATCGTATGAATACCTGCAAAGAAATCAGTAACAATAGATCCGGCGCTTGTCGTCTCTAGGAACGAATCGACGAAACCGCTACCTATAACGGTAATGGCGATAGCAAGTCCCGCAAGCGAGAGGAATACGGCACGTAGCGCGAAATTTCCGCCTTCGCGCCTTTGGACGACGCGCTTTTGCTTACGAACCCTGCCTATTTGCTGCCTCGGTACGAGCGGAACTTCCCTGCTGCTTGCGCGTGTATAGCTGCGACTGATTGCAATCGGCTCTTCGTCTACCACATAGGTATGAACCGGTTCCTCGACAGGTGCGATTCGTTCTATATGGACCGCCATGGCCTGTTCGGGTTCGTAGGTTTGAATCGGTGCAGCTTCTGCTATCTCAGACTCTGGAAGCGATTCTAGAGGCTCTGGGACTGCTTCTGGCATCGGGGCGTCATCATATTCTTGCTCGAGCAGCATGTCGCTCGGTTCCGGGAGGGCTTTTTCTTGATTTTGCTCTTGGGTTTGAAACCATTCCTGCCACGCGGACTGCATATCCGCCAAAACTTTCTTCGTATCGGGCTGTGCTTCGGGCACAACCTCCTCTTCAACCGGAGGAGGTAGGTAGGTCGGCATTGGTTTAGGAGAAATTTGAGGCACCTGAACGACAGATTCGGAGCTGTAGGTTGCAGCTTCCCATGCCGGTTCGCGCTGAAGTGGCTCAGATACTGCCTCATCCGTTTTCTCTTCGGCACCGAACCGATGCTCGAGAATCGAGCTCTCCAGTACGTACCAATTGCGTCCGACGAGACGGGCTTCAACCCTGCCTTCGCGGCACAATTGGCCCACATAATCCTTAGCGTAGCCGGTTACTTTCGCCGCTTTTTTCGACGAGAGGTATTTCTTGTTGTCGAGAGTTAGTTCATCCATTCAATGAGTATAAGCTATCTTGTCTCGTATGAGAGAGGTTATGAACACGAGGTAAAAAAATGAGAAGTTACTTCGAAAGTTCTTCGATCAAGAGCTCGCGCAGTATTGCAGGGTTCCCCGCCCCCTTACTCGCCTTCATGCCCTGGCCTACCAGGAACTGGAGCACGCTCACCTTTCCGGCGCGGTACTCGTCCGCCACCCCCGCATGCTCTGCGATGACCGCTCCTACCATCCTTCGGAGCGCTTCCGGGTCGCTCTCCTGCAAGAGTCCTTTCTCCTCAGCAACGCTGCGTGCTGACTCGCCACCGGTCGCCACCAGAACGGTAAGAACATCCTTTGCGCCTCGAGAGGAAAGTTCATTCGTGGCGATCATGCGCACTAATTCCGCGAACGCATTCGGGTGCGGTAGCAATCCTTCACCCAGGTCATTCAGTAAATAATTTACTGCCAGCTGTATGTGCGCGCTGTCGTTACCAAGTAGCGCGAGCACTCGGTCGAAGTACGCACTTTGCGCGAGTGAACCGGTAAGCGCAGCAGCATCGTCTTCCTTCAGACCAAGCGCGAAGTATCGTGCGCGTCGTTCCCAGGGAAGTTCGGGAAGTGCTTCCGTAAGCGCCTCAGTGGTGAACGCTTCGAACTCCGAGAGGACGAGCTTCGGCAGGTCGGGCTCGGGAAAATAGCGATAGTCCGCGCTTCCCTCTTTCACGCGCTGCGAGAAAGTTTTCTGGCCGCCCTCGTCCCATCCCCGCGTTTCTTGTACGACCTGTCCCCCGCTTTCGATGAGCGCTATTTGTCTCTCGATTTCGAACGCTATCGCGCGCTCGACCGAACGGAATGAGTTGAGGTTTTTTACTTCGACTTTCGTACCGAACGTGTCGGTCGTCGAGACGGAAATATTCGCTTCGACGCGCATCTCCCCTTTCTCGAGGTTGGCGTGGGACGCGCCGAGCGTTCGTAAAAGCAGTTGCAGTTCACGTGCAAAAATCCCCGCGGTCTTGGCGTCATGTATCACCGGTTCCGTAACCAGTTCCATGAGCGGAACGCCTGCGCGATTGAAATCGACGAGACTCGCGCCGTTCGCATGCGATGAACGAGCGGTGTCTTCTTCCAGGTGCACTCGAGTGATGTCGACACCCGCGAGGTTACCACCCTTCACGAGCGGATGCTCGAACTGACTGATCTGGTAGCCCTTCGGAATGTCAGGATAGAAATAGCTTTTTCGGTCGAATTCCGAATAGTCGGCAAGCGTGCTTCCGAGCGCAGTGCCGACGCGAAGCACATGGGCGACCGCCTGTCGGTTGATGACCGGCAACGTTCCGGGGTGCGCAAGGCACACGGGACAGACGTTCACGTTCGGTCGCGCTTCCTCCGAATCGTTCGCGGAGCTACAGAACATCTTTGTCGCGGTAGCGAGTTCTGCGTGGACTTCCAGTCCGATGGTGGGGGTATAGTCGCGGCTCATGGGCTCATGCTAGCACTGCGGGAACACCCCGCAAACAGGGGGACGTTAGTCCGCGAGCTCTTTCGCGAGCCTGTCCGAGAGCGCCTTCACGAATTCCGCATCGAGAACGCAGAGCGGCTGTGGCTCCTTTCCGGACGCCTTCTGAAGAGTCTTCAGTGCAGTCTTGATGCCGGCTTCATCGAGAAGATCGGTCTTCGAGAGCACCACAAGTTCCGGTTTTTCGGAGAGTCCACGTCCGAACGCCTCAAGCTCTTTTCGTATGGCGGTATAGGCTGCGGCGATGTCTTCTTGTTCAGCCGAGACGAGATGTACAAGGAATTTGGTACGTTCTATGTGCTTCAAGAACTTTGAACCGAGACCTTTCCCTGACGAGGCGCCTTCAATGAGTCCCGGGAGGTCTGCAAGGATGTAGCCGTAGAAGTCACCAAGGTGCGGGTCGAGTGTCGTGAAGGCATAGTTAGCCACCTTCGAACGAGCATGGGTAAGTTCGTTGAGAAGCGACGACTTCCCTGCGTTAGGGAACCCGATAAGGCCCACGTCAGCGATGAGCTTGAGACTTATTTCGATATCCCCAGCCGCTCCGTTTTTACCCTTAGAAGCCTCTTGCGGGTTCTGATTTACCGAGCTTTTGTAGTGAGCATTGCCGAAGCCTCCCGGACCTCCTTTGAAGATAACCTCGCGCTGCCCTTCTTCGAGAATCTCAACGACGTCCTTGGTGGTCGTATTCTTGGCGAGAGTACCCACCGGTACCTTGATGACGATGTCTTTCCCGTCCGCTCCGTGGCGGTTGTTCTGTTCGCCTGCAAAGCCGTGTTCGGCACGGAACTTCTTGTTGAAGCGATATTGCGAAAGGACCCCAAGGTCGCGTACGCCTTCGATGATGATGTCTCCACCGCGCCCACCGTCGCCACCTGCCGGACCTCCCTTCTCGGTGCCCTTGATATGCAGCCAGCGAACCACGCCGTCGCCACCGCGGCCGGCCTGTGCATGGAGTGTTATTTGATCTATGAGTGCCATATCTATCGAGCCTACCTGTTCTCGCGTAGAAACGCCAGTTTATCTGAATTAAAATGAAAACCCGCCGTAAGCGGGATTTCATTTTAATTCGAAACGTTTCTTTACGAGACTATCGTCCAACCTTCGGCAAGAAGAGCTTCCGCCTTTTTGTATTTGAGCGTCTGGGTCTCACTCCCCTTTCGTATGGTCACTTCGTCATTGCGACCAAACTGTGCGCCTTCGTTCACGATAGGCGCTGCGGCTAGAGCTTCCCCTCCTTCACTTGCGGCGACAAGCGTACGGCGCGTGCGCTCTTCTTCGGCACGAATGCGAGCGTCGTCCGCGGGCATAAGGCTCGGGAGCGCCTGACGAATGGCAGCGGCGATTCCGTCTTGCATCGCGTTGAACTGCCCGAGACCTTCGCGACGGTATTCGATAAGCGGGTCACGCTGACCGTACGCGCGAAGCGACACCGAACGACGGAGATACTCCATGGTCTCAAGCTGCTCGAGCCAGAACGCATCGATGACCTGCAGCACGATACGACGCAGGAGCGCGGCGAACTCTTCCCTTCCGAGCAGCTCCTGCTTCTCCTTGAACGCCGTTTCAGCTGCCTCGTCGCCGGCGATAAGCTCCTGCACCCGTACCTCAATGTCCTCGATGGAACCCAGGAGCGCGGTACGACGGTCCTTGTAGACCGCTAGACGCTGCGTGTTGAGCACATCGTCATACGCGAGCACTTGCTTACGGGAATCGAAGTTGAACCCTTCTATGCGCTTCTGTGCGGTCTCGAGCGACTTCGTGATCATCCCGCTTCCGATAGGTTCGTCCTCGGGAATCTTAAAGGTGCCCATGACGTTCTTTATCATCTCCGACGCGAACACGCGCATAAGCTTGTCTTCCATCGAGACGAAGAACCGCGTCTCTCCCGGGTCTCCCTGGCGACCGGAACGACCACGCAACTGGTTATCAATGCGTCGCGCCTCATGGCGTTCGGTACCGAGTACCGCGAGTCCGCCGAGTTCCTTCACTTTCTCGTACTCCTCCTTGGTTACGGGAGCGCCACCGAGCTTGATATCGACACCGCGACCGGCGAGGTTGGTAGCGACCGTGACCCGACCCACACGTCCTGCTTGGGCGATTATCTCTCCTTCGCGTTCATGGTTCTTCGCGTTCAGTACTTCGTGCGGAATGCCCGCTTTACGGAAGTATTCGGCTACGACATCGTTGTCTTCGATGGAAACGGTGCCCACGAGTACCGGCTGACCCTTTTGATTAAGTTCCTCCACGTAGCGCGTAAGCGCCTTATATTTGCCTGCAGTGGTCTGGAAGATAAGGTCATCGAGGTCCACGCGCGCTACCGGACGATTCGTCGGTACCACGACCACATCGAGCCCATACACCGTATAAAATTCTTCTTCCGAAGAAAGGCCGGTACCGGTCATGCCGGCGAGGCCGGTGTACATACGGAAGAAGTTCTGGAAAGTCACGCTCGCGTACGTACGAGTCTCCTTCTGTATCGGCACTCCTTCCTTAGCTTCTATCGCCTGATGAAGTCCCTCCGACCAGCGACGGCCCGGCTGCATGCGGCCGGTGAATTCGTCGACTATGAGAACCTCGTTATCCTTTACCACGTACTCCTTGTCTTTCGAAAACAGCGCGTTCGCGCGTACGGCGGTCTCCAGGTGATGCGCGAACTTCATGCCGCCTTCGGTATAGAGATTCTCGATACCGAGCGCGACTTCCGCCTTGGTGATGCCTTCCGGCGTAAGCTGAATCGCCTTCTGCTTCTCGTCTACCGTGTAGTCTTCCTCAGGCACCATCGTGGAAGCTATTTGCGCGAATTGCGCATAGAGGTGCTCGGCGTCTGCCGCAGGACCCGAAATGATGAGCGGGGTGCGGGCCTCGTCGATAAGAATGGAGTCGATTTCGTCGACGATTGCGTAGTGGTGGCCGCGCTGCACGATTTGCGAAGGGTCGTACGCGGTGTTATCCCGAAGATAATCGAAACCAAGTTCGTTGTTGGTCGCGTACGTAATATCGGCGGCGTACGCTTCTTGTTTGCCTACCGGACGAAGGAAGTCATAGAACACGCGGAACGACCCCGTTTCATCGCGCGCATCGTCTTCGGATTGCGGCACGTGCGACGGATCGTATACATAGGAACCGGTAGAAGTAACGACGCCCAGCGTAAGTCCGAGGTAGCCGTAGATTTGTCCCATCCATGCGCCGTCGCGACGCGCGAGATAATCATTCACCGTCACCACGTGTACCCCTTTGCGCGCGAGCGCGCGGAGCGTAACGGCAAGCGTTGCAACCAGTGTCTTTCCTTCTCCGGTGCGCATCTCCGCAATTTTTCCTTTAGCGAGCGCGAGACCTCCGATAAGCTGCACGTCGTAGTGACGTTCCTTCAACGTACGGCGTGATGCCTCGCGTACGAGTGCGAAGACTTCGGCGATGTCTTCGTCCTTTTGCGGGGACCCTTCGGTGCGGGTTTCGACCGCACTAAGCCTGACTTGAAGCTCGTCTTGGGCAAGGGTTTCGAGCTCGTCCGAGAGCAGGGTTGCCTTCGCCACCATCGGCGCAGCGAGCTTTAAAAAGGCCGCGGATTGGTTCTGCACGAAGATCTTCCCTAAGAAGTTAGCCATAGATATGCACTATACCTTTTCTTGTATTCTCCTGGAAGGTCTGCCTGCGACCGACGAGGTAACGAAAGAGACTCCCGTAAGGGAGTCTCTTTCGAAAAGTCTTAAAACGACTATTTGCGCTTAGCGGTCTTGCGCTTTGCTGCCTTCTTTACAGTCTTCTTTGCGGCCTTCTTAGTAGTCTTCTTAGCGACTTTGCGCTTCGTAGTCTTCTTAGCGGCCTTCTTCTTTGCTGCCATAGGATTGTAGGTGAATTGCTATGACTGATATTGTCGACCCACTCGTAAAAACATTTCCGAAGAAACAGTAATGCGAATGTGTTCTATGCATTAGTATGACGCGCAATTATATTTTTTGTATGAAGTTTTTTGTTTATGTGGATAACTTTTACAAAAATATTTTGAAAAAAAATTGCTGCGTATAAAAAATAAAAATGTTTCTAGAGATACGCCGGAACTTTTCTACGCGTGGTACTCGTGAAAAGTTAGGTCGCGTACTTCGCGTTCTATTTTTATTTCAGTTGCTTCCTCAATGGCAACTTCTATTTTTTGTGCGAGCGCATCCACGTCTTCGGCACGCGCTCCCTGCTCGGCAACAAGTACCAGCGGTTGATTGCCAAAAAGAAACGTCTTTCCCTGTTTGAAGCCTCGCAGACCAAGCAGCTTATCGAGAATAAACGCGAGTGGAATTTTAATGTGGCCCGGCATGGGGTATTTCGGTATGCCGCCATACGGTGCTGCCGCGGCGGCATATTTGGTGCTTAGAGCTTCGTACGCTCCCTGCGTAATGATGGGATTCTTGAAAAAGGAACCTGCCGTACCGTATTCGCTGAGGTCCGGGAATTTGACCGAACGTACGGCGCGTACAGTCGCGCCGATGGCGCTCGGCGTTGAGAGGTCCATACCCTTCTCGCGTGCGGCGATAAGGTCGGCATATTCCACATGCGGCGCGCCATCCTTACGGAGCGCGAACGTAACCGAAGTAATGATGAATTCCGGGGCATGCTTGAAACGGCTGTCGCGATAGGAAAAGCCGCATTCGTCGTTTCGTAACACAAGCGTTCCTCCCGTAGACGCATCCACCACCGTTACCGATTCGATAGCCGTATGCACTTCCGCGCCGTACGCGCCGATATTCTGCACGGGTGCCGCACCCACCGTTCCCGGAATGCCGGCAAGATTTTCTATTCCCCACAAGGTGCGCTCCGCGCAGGCGCGCACGAGCTCGTCCCACTCGACGCCTGCGCCTGCCGTAACGCGAACAACGGCACTGTCATCGCTTTCGCTGAAAGCGATGCCGGGAATACGCATAAGCAGGATGACGCCGTCGTAAGGAGCGTCGCTCGCAAGCACGTTGCTTCCCTGTCCGAGTACCACGAACGGCAAACCGCGCTCGCGTGAGAACGCGAGCGCGGTTTGTATATCGTCTATCGAATCTATTTCGAGAACGTAGCGAGCATCCCCGCCGACGCCGAGCGTCGTGAGCGAGCTAACCGGTACGGACTCACGAACAGTCATCGCTACTTGGGAATATGCTTCGCGAACTCAACCCCTTGCGCCGCGACTTCCGGGTGCGCCGCTACCGCTGCGGCGATTGCCGCGCGCGCGTCGTTGTAACGCTTGGCAGCTACGTAGGCGGCTGCAAGCCGGAATCGTGACTGCGCCGAACCGTTCTCGTCGCGTACCTGCTGTTCAAGCACCAGGACGAGGTCCGGCATGTCCTTCGCCTGATAGTACGCGAGGATAACGGGCTCGTTGTTTACCGTCGTGGTTCCAAAGGCGCTTTCCAGGAGAGCCTTTCCGCGAGCCACGTCACCGCTTGCGATGTCCCCCGCTGCCGCATAGGCAGCGACGCCAGTAAAGGACGTGTCGAGAGCATAGGCCGCATCGAACGACTTCGAAGCACTCGCAAAATCCCCTATCTGCCAGTAGTCGATTCCTTCCTCTAGAAGAATGGATTGTTTCTTTGGTGATATCTCATGGGCGAGCTGGATCTGTTTGAGTGCTTCCTGGTAGTCACCCGCGATACGGAATCCGAGCGCGTATTCAAGACGAAGCCGTGCGTCCTGAGGCTGTGACGCCACTTCCTTGCCCATTTCAGAGAGTGCGAACGAAGTGAGCTGTGAAAGCGCGCTCGAGGTTCCCTGCTGCTGGCTCGCGACATTGCTCGTAAAGATAACGAGCTGCTCGCGGATTTCCTGATGCGCGAACGCAGACTCACCGAGTGCTTTCTGGAACAAAACGACGTTCGGAGTTATGTCGTTGCTGGTTATTGTTATCGCGTGCACGAGTTCCGACGCTGCTGCGATATTCGGCACGTTCACTACCCAGACGGTTATGAGCGCAAGTACGAGCACGATGGGAGCTGCCACCTGAAGTACGGTTTCTTCCATGGCAACAACCTTTTCAAGGCGCTTATACGGACGCGAGGATACCCCGTGCGCCGTTGCGAGAATAGCTGCAAGCGGTATGTACGAGAAGAGATTGTCGAACACGACGATGCCTTGAATGGCATACGCGGCGAGCGCGGCGATCAGGAGCACGCGCTCCTCTTTGGCGGCGCCTCCCCTGTACAGGGCGCGTATCGCCATGCCGAAGGCCCCGAGGAAGAGTAGAAGTCCCGGAATACCGCCAGCAACGAGCCAATCGAAGAATACGTTGTGTGCGCGGTCGAACCACGGTTCCTGCGCGTAGAGCGACGGTTCGTAGTACTTGTTGAAGATGAAGTTGTAACCTTCCTGACCCCATCCGGTGAGCGGACGCTCCGCAACTCCCTTAAGCGCCATGTGCCACAGCGTCGAACGCGTGGAGAGGTCTTTCACCGAGATGGAGGAGATGCGTGCGAGGGTCGGTTCGGACTTCACGAAATTCGTATCCTTTATAAGGATGAAACCACCGACGACTACGACGAGACCCACGAGAATGCCGATAGCCACTTTCCGGCTTTCTTTTCCCGATTCGATCATCCAGAGAATGGTGCCGGCGAAAGCCGCACCGACGAGTCCGAGAATGGCACCACGGGTTGCCGTGAAGAACACGATGATTATTTGGAGGGCGGCAAGCACCAAGAGGATGTACCGTAACCATCCGCGTGACTGGAGAGCTTGCCACAGCGTTATGGCGATAGCGAAGAGAAGGTACGCTGCGAGGTACGCCGCATTACCGAAGGTGCCGTCGACGCGCACGCCGCCCTGATGAATGGTTATCGCGCCGGACAGCTGCAAAAGACAATACGCTGAGACGAGCGCTGAGCCGCCCGCGAACGTAAGCCACCACTTGTTCCAAAGCGCGTCAGCGGAAAACACCGCTCCCGAAACAACGAAGAAGAGGAAGACGTGGATGAGCGTCACCCATCCTTCCATGCGCTCGAAGTTGCTCCAGAGCGCTTTGTGCGGATTCGCTCCGAGAACGTCAGCAAGGAGAATCCAAAGAATGAAGGCTCCATAGAGCGCGAAAGTCCAAGAGAACCTCGGACGGTACTTCGGTTCAGCAAGAGCGAGCACGAGATATCCCGCAAACGCTACCTCCACGAGAATGCGGAAAGCGAAGGCTTTTCCGGTTATAAAGGGGAAGAAGAGACTGTTCGCGACGAAGAGCGGAAGAAACGGGATAACGAACAATGAAACAAGAACGGTCCAACGGGCTATCTGCGCGGTCATACTGCCTTGATTCATAAATAGGAATTCTTCTGCTTCTGGGTAATGTGCCC
>JAQBRK010000027.1 GCA_028286505.1 Parcubacteria group bacterium | reverse complement strand
ATCGAGTTTCGTTGCAGCGGCAAGAAGGGCTGTGTTCGCGGCTTCCGTAAACCCGCTGTCGTGTTCAAGGGCACGTGCGCTGAGTCGCGCGTTCGAAGCATTCGGGTCCTTCGTACGAATGCGTGCTTGTTCGCGTGCGTTACGGACGCGTTCTCGTACCACGCTTGAAGGCTCGCCTTCGGAGAGTCCCGCCAAAACTTCGTGCGGCACATGCGGCACTTCTATCCAGAGATCGAGTCGGTCAGCTATCGGACGCGATATTTTCCGAGCTTGCTTAAGTGCCGCCCGCACGGCAACCTCGGCGTCCGCACTTAAAGTATCGGCCGGGTTCATTGCGGCAACTATCATGCAGTCAGCCGGAAAGGTAACGGTCGCACGTGCGCGAGCCACGGTTACGATACGGTCTTCGAGCGGTTGGCGCAGGGCTTCGAGCGTGCGAGCGTCGAACTCGGGAAACTCATCGAGAAAAAGAACGCCCTTGTGCGCGAGGGTTACTTCGCCAGCTTTCGGATAGGCACCACCGCCCACCATCGCGGTGTGCGACACCGTGTGGTGAGGACTGCGGAAGGGCGGATGGAATATCGCGCCTTCGGAAAGCGCTCCCGCGGTCGAATGTATGGCGGTTACCTCCAGCACTTCGTCATCCGTTAAAGGCGGAAGTACGCCGACGAGTGCGCGAGCGAGCATGGTCTTCCCCGTTCCGGGTGGCCCATAGAGTACTAAATTATGACGGCCCGCTGCCGCGATTTCGAGCGCGCGTTTCGCGCTTTCCTGTCCCTTTATATGCGCGAGGTCGATAGCGAGCGGTGGCGGTACGACGGTTTCATCACGCTCCATGCGTGGAAGCACTGCAACACCTGCGAGGTGGTCTATGAGCTCACGCAGCGTGTGGGGAGCATAGACGGCCACGTCTCGTGCGAGAAGCGCTTCCGGCACGTTGCCGGGCGGCACGAATACCGATGTGAACCCGGCGCGTTGCGCTGCAACTACCTGCGGCAATATGCCACGCACGGTTCGAAGCATCCCATCGAGCGCGAGTTCGCCCGCGAAGAGCGATTTGGTCGTGGGAAGCGCGAGCTCGCCGGAAGCGACCAGGTAGCAGAGCGCGAGCGGTACGTCGTAGTGTGAACCTTCCTTTTTTAAATCCGCCGGAGAGAGCGAAAGAATGATGCGGCGATTTTCAGCTTTGGGCGATTTGAATCCGCTATGCCGTATGGCCGCCGCGATTCGGTCGCGCGCTTCTTCAACGGCCTTGTCCGGAAGACCGACGATGGAAAAGGAATGGAGACCACGCGTCAGGTCCGCCTCGATGGTAACGAGTTCGGCCGTAGCGCCAAGCGGCTGAGCAGCGGTAAGCGTGCCGTAGCCGTGCGTTTCTATTTTTGGTGGAGAGGTGCGAGCCGCCACTCCTTTAGTCTAGCGCCTACGCAACGAGTACGGGTGCTTCGGGTGTTGAGAGCGTGCGGTAGGCGTGCACGAGAGCGAGCATCGATATCGGCATGGCAATAAGGACTCCTACGATAAGCGCGATGGCTCCGACGATATTCAAGAGAACGACGACGATCAGCAACAAGAATATTTTCCATCGGTTCCCCTTGGTCAGGCGTGCGCTTTCCTTGATTGCCTCTATAGGACCCAGGTTGCGGTCAACGATGAGCGTTGCGGTGAAGCACAGCATGGTCATGACGATGATGCCCGGGATGATGAGCAGGACAAGACCGACAATGGTGAGAAAGGATACGAGAATAGACGCCGCGAGGAATACCCAGTACAGCTTGAAACGCATGAAGTCCTTGAACTCGGCTGACATGACCGCGTCATGCGCTTTCAGGTATATCGAAAGAATTCCGATAGCAATCAAGTTATCCGCGAGAAGCGAGATGAGGAACGAGACGATGCCACCGGGCGTTTTGCCGAGCGCTGATGCGGCGAAACCCTGGAGGAGACCCGAGACAAAACTAATCGCAACGACGATAAGCGAGACGCCTATAAAGAACCAGGGACGCGCCTTGAAGGTTCGCCATCCGAAGGAAATGCAGTCTGTAACGGATAGGGTTTTCATATTATTTCATGTGAGTTAGACAGGTCGCCGCCGCAGGATCGGCCGCGAGACGAGCTGCTTCTATTTCTTCTCCGCCTTCGGTGCAGGTTCCGTATGAACCGTCTTCGATGCGAGCGAGTGCGGCGAGCACCAAGTTATAGCGAATCTCAAGATCCTTGAGAATAGCGGTGTTCTCTTCGAAATTCTCGATGAGATCGGCCTGGTCGTTAGGATCGGCTTCCATGCGAGCTTCGCTTGGAACCGGTTCCCAATCGGTAGGACTCGACGGGTTACGTCGTCCCACGGTCAGGAGTTCTGCTTCTAGTTTATCCTTCTCTGCGGCAAGCTGTTCGCGAAAGTGTGCGGTGTCGTTCATGAGCGCTACTGTAGCACGCTATCGGTGTCGGAATAACCCTATTGCTGACGCGTGGCGGAGAGCCTGTTCAAAAGCTCGGCAAAAGCTGCTTCGTCGCGAGCGATGATAAGCGTTGTTTTATCTTTATAGCCATAGAGGAGAATCGTACGGCCCTGCCCGTCTTTGAGAGCGCGCACGTCATGATTCGCGGACACTTCGTCGATGAAGCGCGGTTGCGTCGAAACGATAGGTGCGACTTCAACCGTCGTGGTCGAGGTGACCGGCTTCCCTTTCACTATCTTGGTCGTGGTTATGACGGTCGGCGCCGGCGCCACAGGTGCAGGATATTCGGGATAGAGCGCGCTAAGATTACTTTCCATCGTTCCCTCCCACTGCAGCATGCCGGCGAAGGTTCGTTCGTAGGAAAGAACTTTCAATATGAAGAAGGTGCGGGTCTCAGGCCCTGCGTGAACGATTCCGACCGTACTTTCCGGAGCGATATTGCGGAGGAGAATGTCGGGAGCGGCAAGCTGAAGAGCTCCGATAAGGCGGCCGCCGGCGAGCGGCGTTGTTACCGTTTTCCCGTCGGCCGTTGTTGAGGCTTCGGTAAGGTACACGATGCGCACCTTATTGAGTTCAAGCGGTGTCTGCGTCGAGGTTACGAGCGCCTGAACCAGTTGTGAACCCTCTCCCGTCACGGCTTGGCGATCGTCAGCGAACACGAGCGAGGGGACCAGTGGAATGGAGGTGATGATGTTGTGCTTGCCGACATACAGGAATGCAGCGAAGGCGCCGCTTCCCGCAACGACGATAAGAAGCACGCCCGCAATGATGAGCGGTAAGCGGCTTCGCTTCTTTTGTGCTGGCAATGCGCTCGGCGCAAGGTTTCCGGAATCCGACTGCGCGGCGAGTACCGAGAACGCAGAAGCTTCCTTCTCATCGATGTGATCGGAGAAGTCGCTCTTGTAGGTGTGAATGGGGCTCGGCACTTCAACCGGTTTCGGCGTAAGTACCACGCGGAGCGGCTCGGGCGCCTGCGGTGGAGGTGGAGGTGGAGGTGGAGGTGGAGGTGGAGGTGGAGGTGGAGGTGGAGGTGGAGGTGGAGGTGGAGGTGGAGGTGGAGCAATTATGGGCATGGGTACTGGCGCCGGGATGGGCGCCTGAGGAGGTAGCACCGGAGCGGGAGGAAGCGGCACGTCGGTCGGAGTCGCGAGCGGGCTCGGAGTCGGAAGCGTTGGTGGAAGCATAACGCTTTCGTGTACCGGGTCTTTTGCAGCGCGAGCTCGCAGACGCGCGAGCGCGGCTTCCCTGTTTGCATCAACAGGTGGAGGTACGGGAACCGAAGGTTCGCCGGGAGCGGCGGGAGCTCCCGCAGCATGCGGAACATTCACTACGGGCTGGCCCGACATCGCCGCCACGTCTTGCGCGTAGGTGCGTATATAAGGATTGGGTTTATCGTCGGCCATGCTCCATAAAGTATAACCCCTTACCACTTTTGACTCAGTTAGTATTTTTCACCACTAGTGAACTTCTATGTTTGAATTCGTTAAAATTTCTAACGTTACGAAAATTAAAAAGTGGTAAGGGGTATAACCGCTCGATGCTCCCTACAAAAAAGAACTTCACGCACTTTCGTGCGTGAAGTTCTTTTTTGTAGGGAGGTTATCCGCGATGCCCGATGAGAAACTTCTTAGGGTCGTCGCACATGTCGGTAAATGCGTGAGCGGCTTCCTTGAGTTTGGAAGAAGACGACTTTCCGAAGGAAATGACTTCCACCTGTACACCGTGCATATCGAGATATTCGATGAGCGGAACGAAGTCGCCGTCGCCGGAGGCGATGATGACCGTGTCGAGTCGCGGAGAGAGTTTAACCGCGTCGATAGCGATACCCACGTCCCAGTCGGCTTTCTTTGCGCCATCGGAAAAGATCTGGAGACCTTTTACCTTCGTTTCGATGCCTATTTTAGTGAGTGCGTCGAAGAATGCGGTTTCGTCACCGCTTTCGGTCGAGATTACGTATGCGATAGCTCGCACAAGTACGCGGTCTCCTACTGCCTCTTCGAGGACTTTCTGGAAATTAACGCGCGATTTATAGAGATGCTTGGCGCTGTGGTAGAGGTTCTGAGTATCTATGAAAACTCCAACACGCTGCGCTTGGTGCTTGATTACAGCCATGAAAATAGTGGACTAACTTTTATTAAATGTGTTCTGGGAACACCTACGGTAATGGTAGCACCTGCTTACGTATCAAATCCAAGGACGCATGAAAACGGATGGGATACGAGGCACGGGAAAGCGAGCGAAGTAGGCGTACTAGCAGTACGACGCATGAGCTCGCGGGGACCCGTAACGAGGTAGACCGCCGTTTTCAGGCGGACTTACTTCTTGAGGCCGAGTTTCTTGATAAGCGAGGTATAACGACGCTTGTCACTCTTCTCAAGATAGCGAAGATGAGCGCGGCGATCGGCCACCATCTGCAAAAGACCGCGGCGACTGTGGAAATCCTTAAGATTTTTCTTAAGGTGTTTCGTGAGTTCCTCGATTTTGCGGGACAGCATCGCAACCTGTACCTCGGCAGAGCCGGTGTCCAGGTCATGACGTGCCACCTCCTTGATGACGGCGGTCTTTACTCGTTTCGTAAGCATTAGCAGTACCTTACCACACCTTGATTAAAAGCGCAAGTGTTGCCTGGTCTCATACGGCCATCGTTAGCCGTATCGGGTGCAGAAACCCCTAGTAAAAGCAGCCCGTAGTGGCATAAAAGCGGCAATTCTACAGGAAATATCAGGTAAGTGCGCACATTATTGGTATACTTTTCATATGAACGCGCAGGATTTGAAGCGGCAATTCCTTGAATATACGGAGATTGAGAAGGGTCGTGCGGTGAAAACGGTCGAAAATTACGATCATTACCTGACCGTCCTCTTCCGTGAGATGAAGATCTCCAACGTTTCCGATATCACCGAAGACCGGGTGCGGGAATTCCGTCTCTGGCTCAATCGTCAGCCCGGCACGAATAAGGCCACGATGAAGCGCCGCACGCAGAACTACTACTACATCGCCCTGCGTGCGTTCCTGAAGTATTTGCGAAAGCGTGGCATCGAAGGCCTTAATCCCGAGCGTATCGAGCTCGCGAAGCTGCCGGAACGCCAAATAGACGTTATAACTGCTCAGGAATTAGCACGCCTCATACAAGCACCGGAGGATGCCGCGGCCAAAGAAAGCGACCCGCTCAAAAAGAGCATGTTCCTGCGGGACAAAGCGATACTTGAGCTTCTCTTCTCCACCGGTCTTCGTGTCGCGGAACTATGCGCGCTTAATTCAAGCATCGATCTTACGCGTGACGATCTGTCGGTGCGCGGAAAGGGTGAAAAGGTGCGAGTTGTTTTCCTCTCCACTGCCGCAAAGGAATCAGTATCTACCTATCTCAAATCAAGAAAGGACATGGACGAAGCCCTCTTCGTCGACGGAAGACCCAACAAACTTCATCGCATTTCGCCGCGTGATGTGCAGCGCCACATCAAGAAGTACGCGGCGCTTGCGGGTATCACCGGCAAAGTCTCGCCACACACTATCCGCCACGTGTTCGCTACGGATCTTCTCTCCAACGGCGCCGATTTGCGCAGCGTTCAGGCCCTTTTGGGGCACGCCTCTATTAATACGACCCAGATCTACACGCACGTGACCGACGCGCACCTTCGCGAGATTCATAAAAAGTTTCATTCAAGGCAGCAATAGAAATCACCGACGCCTAAGCGCCGGTGATTAGGCTAAATCTACTTCTTAGCGGAATTCCAGATTCGTACCTGGAACACGTAGAGCGAGAGGCTTGCTAGGCCAAAGACAAAGTACACCGCTCCTGAAACAGTGAGGACCTTTCCGATAGACCACGGATGTGAGTGCAGCAATTCCTTCCATGGGAAGACGGCGTAGGTGAATGGCATCAAAGCAAGGCCCACGGCGAGACGACGTTTTGCCTTTAGTAGACTGAGGCCAATATACCCGGTCTCGGCTGTCAGAAATAAAGTTCCGACGAGGGTTAGTGCCATGGGAATGAAGATAAGCCACTCAAGCGGGTTATCGCTTTGTCTTGGAAACCAGTCAGCGAGAGAGTGCATCGAATCTATCCTTTACGACCGTGGGTCTAGCAGTAATATACCACTTTTTTCATACTTATCAAATATATATTATGATAAAATATTATTGTAAAAAAGCCTAGAACCTATATAATTCATTTATATGTCAGAATCCATTGATGAAATAAAGCTAACTTCTTCTCTTGAGAGCCTTGGCTTGAGTACCAAGGAAACGAAGGTCTACCTGGACCTGCTATCACGATCTCAACCCGTCGGCACTTCAAAAATAGTCCGGGCTACGGGTTTGCACGGCCAATTCGTATATAACGCCCTCGAAGGGCTCGAAGAAAAAGGATTGGCAACGCATGTGGTCGTGGGTACCAGGAAACGCTTTGGTGCCACCTCCCCCTCCCGTCTTGAGCTGTTAGCAGAACGGAAACGCCAGTTAGCGAAAGAGACGGCACACCAGCTGGAAATGCTCCATCGGATGAATCATTTCCAGGACTTTGAATTTTTCCAGGGAGAAGACGCTTTTATCGCGCATGAATTCAACGAGCTTCAGGAAGCAACCGACGGTGAAGAATGGCTTATTATAGGGGGTTCAGGTGACAAATTTACCGCCATATTAGGCAATTCCCTTCGTGAATATGATTCACAGCGGTCCCAGAAACGCATCGGTATCCGGTACCTCGGTTCAGCCATCCAACGGGTAGAGCTCATCGCTCTCTCGAAAGCACGCCCCGGCTTCGATGCGCGTATCATAGAGAATTTTGGCGAAAGCATAGTCAATACACTCGTTAGGCCGGGCAGTTTGTCCCTAAGCACGTACGGTGATCCGATTCTTACTTATTCGGTTAAAAACGCTCAAGTCGCGCAAAGCTATCGGAACTTCTTCGAATCACTCTGGGCACTCTCAAAAACTTAATTTTGCTATAGTACCCGTATGAAAATCATGTCCTGGAACGTGAACGGAATACGGGCCGTTCACAAGAAGAACGAGTTCATGCCGTTCATCAAGAAACACAAGCCCGATATCCTGTGTCTCCAGGAAACGAAGGCAGAGCAGGAGCAATCCCCTCTCGATCTCGTGGATTACGAAGAATTCTGGAGTTCATCCAAGAATAAGAAAGGCTATAGCGGTACCGCCA
>JAQBRK010000004.1 GCA_028286505.1 Parcubacteria group bacterium | reverse complement strand
TGCGGCTGGATGGAATTCTATAATCGCGGAAGCGATGAAAGCTTTGACCGCTTCACCCGTTCGCTGCTCGACGCTAAGATGCTCGAGGTTTGCTCGACGACACTCCCGCAGGCGGTGCTCCCTTCGGTTATGTCTGATGAACGTTATCATCCGTATTTGGCGGAACGCACTGCGGCATATGCGCGCCGCTCGACGCGCGCGACGGAGATTCTCAGTGCGATACCCGAGATAACTATCTATCCGGCAAAGGGGGCGTTCTACATGACCGCGATTTTTAACGAAGGCACGCTTTCTGCTGCGCAGACCCTTCCGGTAACTCCTGAAGCGCAGCAGGTAATCGACCCCTGTCTTACTTCTGCGAAGCTCGACCAGCGTTTTGTATATTACTTACTTGCTTCTGCAGGTATCTGCGTAGTACCGCTGTCTTCCGGATTCAATTCTGACTTGAACGGCTTCCGCTTCACGCTCCTTGAGCCTGATGACGCGAAATTCGAGCAGACAATAGAGAAGATCACTGAAAGTATTCGCATGTATCTTATCAGTTAGCTACTTGCCCTGGCCGTAGTACTTCTTGAGCATCGTTACGTGCGCGGCGTAGGTGGCCGAGCAATGGAAATTCCCGAGGCGGTCATGGAAGTAGAAGATGCAGTCGGTCTGCTTCGGATTGAGCGCCGCGATAACGGCCGCAACCGAGGGACTTGCGATAGGAGTCGGCGGAAGGCCGGCGTGCGCATAGGTGTTGTAGGCCGACTTGATGTACTTATCGGCAGGCTTCGGAGCGGGCCACCAGGTCTTCGTAGTCGGCGCTTTCGCGTACTGAAGCGTCGCATCAATCTGCAGCTTCATGTTCTTGAAAAGGCGATTCCAGATGATGCCGGATATCATGCGCATATCATCGGTTCCTCCTGTCTCGCGTTCGATAAGCGAAGCGATGGTGAGCGCATCGTTCAAGGGTACTTGCTCTGCGGTGGAGGTGCTGTAACGAGCAAGAATCTCCGTCGTGAATCGGTCGTTCAAAAGATTCTGCACATCTTCCGCAGTTGCGGCTCCATGCACCTCGTATGTTCCGGGAACGAACTCGCCTTCGGTAAGCGTAGGTGGTGCCGACTTCAATTGCGCTAGGAACTTCGAGCGCTGGGTGGAGTTCCAGCCAAGTGCCGAACCGAATGCTTGCGCGACTTCCTCCTGTCGATATCCCGGCTGAAGGTTAACGAACTGTATGTCTGCTCCTGCAAGTTGTTTATACAAAGGAAGCGATGCTATCTCAGAGGCAAGCCAGGCAAAGAAGGTGCCAGCATTTTCTACTGCCGCGGTAAGTGCCGGGTTCGCCGTTTCGTTGAGTAGCTTATCGACGCCCGGGCTTTCCGCAATAGCCTTACGGGAAGGATCGACCGACACCGGGAACGGCTGCTTCGCAACTTGGGCTGCCTGCTGGGCGTGCAGGTCAAGGGAGAGAATGGAGGGTAAAGAAAAAAGAGCGAGAGCGAGCACGAGCGTCGAAGCCACGATGGGTCCGGCAGTACGAAAAGACTTCCGGATCTTGGAACCCGGTTTCTTGTTATAGGGCCCGAGACTGTGGGGCATTAAGGTCCGTGTAGGGCCTGGCATACATATACTTTAACAGATAGACGCAAGCAACTGAAAAGTCCCACTGCATTGTCACGGGTCCCTGTTAATTCGTTCCGTCGTACTTACCGTACGCCTACACTCATTAACTTCCCGCTTCGCGCATTTGAACATTTCAGACTCCTCGCTTCGGTCCAAGTGAGTTGTGTCAGATATGCACCACTTTTATGCATAAGGGGTAGACACGCTTCGCTCGAAGAGCTACGGTGCGAGTAATGAAGCAGCCGCGAGCAAAATCCCCATTCATCGAGACCGCTATCACCTCCATAGGTTCGATAGCATCGCTCGTACTCCACTCGATATTCTTTATCGTGGCTTTTATGCTCTCCATTCTTAATATCGTGGAGTGGCAGTTGATGCTGCTTGTGCTCACCACCGTGGTATCGCTTGAGGCCATCTACATGGCCATATTCATCCAGATAGCGGTGAACCGTAACACCGAACAGCTTCGCGAGGTCGAGGAGGACATCGACGAAATTCAGGAAGACGTCGAGGAGCTCGGCGAAGACGTCGAGGACATTCAGGAAGATATCGAAGAGATTTCGGAAGACATCGACGAAATTCAGGAAGACGTTGAAGAAATGAGCGACGAGGAAAAGGAAGAGGAAGCAGGGAAGCAGATAGTTCGCGAGGAAAAGGTAAAGAAAGAAAAGAAGGAGCGTCGCGAAAAGAAAGAGATGGACGAAGCGGCAACGCTTGAGCAGCTCACGCGTAATGTGGAGCGCGTACTCCGCGATCTTGAAGAACTAAAAAAGACCAAAGAAGTCTCGTAGGGTACTCAAAATATAGCGATGCATCGCTATATTTCAGGTGTGAAGGTTGCGCAGCACGAACCGAATTTATATTCTGAATCTGACGGGCCTATAGTGAAGCGGTATCACGCATCCATGGCATGGATGAAGTCGGGGTTCGACTCCCCGTAGGTCCACAATTAGTAGACAAGGTCAAGATTTGTGCTCTCGCGTTTTGCTCGAGTTGGATATTAGGAGGTCCTAATCTTCACAAATTAGAGCAAATAATTCTTAGAGGAAACTCCTGATAGTATTGAGGTATGAGCAAGATTATCTTAGTAGGCGGTCCACCTCGCAGTGGGAAGACAACGCTGGCTCGGAAGATATCCAAGGAGGAAAATATTCCTTGGATTTCCACTGATGCTTTCGATGACATTGCAAAGGAATACGTGTCTAAAGTCGAGCTGGATGACTTATTTCCTAAAACTGAACTAAGACGAAAAAGCGGTGGTGGCAACGATGAGATGTACGCGGCGTTCTCAACAGAAGAAATTACTGACGCATATTTAAAGCAGGCAGAGACCATCCATTCAGCTGTCGAGAGTTTTATTCTCTGTGCAAATACGGAAGGCTGGGATTATGTAATCGAGGGGTATCACATTACCCCCAAGCTCATAGCCAAGCTACAAGCTGAATATAAAAATATTTCATCAGTTATCCTCGTTAACACGGCTGGAGAAGAAGCTATCGAAAGAAGCAAACAAAGTGACACGAAACAAGACTGGTTGCGAGACAGAACGAAGAATGAAAAAACCTTTCAGAAAGTAGCCGAAATGATTGGCCTCTTTAGCCAAAAGCTTATAGAGGAAGCAGGCGGCGTTGATGTGAAGGTAATAGACATGAGCGGGGACTTTCAAGTGAAGTTCGATGAGGCCTTCGATTATCTAAGGCAATAGAGGTTGTAACGTCTTGCAAGACACAAAGCAAAAGAGCGCCTCAGGCGCTCTTTTGCTTTGTGCTCTTCTTAGGCTCGCTTTACGTTCGTCGCGTAAGGGCCTTTCTTGCTCTGGACTATCTGAAAGGCGACTTTGTCTCCCTTCTTAAGCTCGGCAAAGGTCGTACCTTCAAGGGCATCGGCGTGGAAGAAGAGGTCTTCCTTAATGCCTGGTTCCTTGATCATTCCACCATTGCGCTCGTTGAGCTCGGTGATCTTGCCCGTGTGTGTGGCACTCATGAAGAGAATCTACCATTTTAAATGTGGAGTGTCAAAAACAGCTACGGTACATTGACAAAACTATTATAAAGTGATATTATACAAACTGACCCAATCAAACCGAAAGGATGTGTAGATTATGGTTGAGACGCCGAGCGACTCCACAAAGACGGATACCGGCAAGACAGCCGCCGGCTTAGCGATCATTGGTTCGTTCGCAGGCGGTATCGCCATCGGTTGCGCCACAAACGGCATGACCGGATGGATGAGCACGATCGCCCTGTTCTGCTTCGTGTGTGTGATGGACGCATCGTTAGGCCGCATCGTCAGGGCCATTGAAAGCAAGAAGACCTAATATCCCAGCCCGGCGCCCGGACATCTTGTCCCGGCGCCGGCTTTGCTTTGTGGATAGTCGATATTTTGGTAAGCTAGACGTATATGGCAAGGGTATCGGCCCACTTCGGGTCTTTTTCTAGTATTTCCCTATGGTAGGAGTCGATTTGGTATCGGCTACGTCAACCGCTGTCGCTACTGCGACGGCGGCTGTCGTGCACGAAAGCCCCATTCACGTCAGTCTTAAGGCTGAAGTAATCGGGCATCTCCTCGGATTCCCGATAACCAACTCGCTTCTCATGACTTGGATCGTTATGGCACTCCTCATCGGTTTCGCCATTTGGTTCCGCGGCACCCTCAAGATGATTCCCGGAAAGCTGCAGGCCGCAGTTGAGTGGGCGATAGAAGGCGCCTACGGCTACGTGGTGGAGACCTTCGAGAGCGAGAAGCTCGCGAAACAGTTCTTTCCGCTTATAGCGACCATCTTTCTCTTCGTTCTTGTAGCCAACGAACTTGAATTCATTCCAGGGGTCGGTTCTATCGGTCTCTTTCACGGAACGGAGTTCGCGCCGCTGCTGCGCGCGCCAGCTGCCGACCTCAACTTCACGCTTGCGCTCGCCTTCATCTCTTTCTTTACGATTGAGATAACCGGGCTCGCGGTGCTCGGCGGATTGAAGTACGCCGGTCGTTTTGTTAACTTTAGTTCACCGGTGAACTTCGCCGTCGGTCTCATCGAGATCATCTCCAACCTGGGCCGCCTCGTTTCCTTCTCCTTCCGTCTTTTCGGAAACATCTTCGCGGGAGAAGTGATGATTCTCGTGGCGGGGTACTTCGTGCCGTACCTCCTACCCGCGCCCTTGCTTGGGTTCGAGATGTTCATCGGCGCGATTCAGGCCTTGGTGTTCGCGATGCTCACCATGTTCTTCATCAAGCTGTCGGTCACTGATCCGCACGAAGCTCATTAGCCTTACGGCTAGTGGCTTGGTGCGGCTCCGGGATGGAGTTCGAAATTATAAACGTGCGTATATCTAACTAGAACTAGTTCAGGAATCGTCAGATACGAGACGCGGGACAGCGAATGAAGGAGGCGTATGTGCGATACGACGAATGAATTCGCAGGGACCCGCAACAAAGTAGCTGGCGATTCCGGGACGGTTCTCCACATTATGGATGTAGATTCAGCAAAGTTGATCGGCATGGCACTTGCAGCCGGTCTTGGAGTTATCGGTCCTGGAATCGGAATCGGTCTTATCGGAGGAGGAGCAATGGAAGCAATCGGACGCAATCCGGAAGCATCGGGTAAGATCGTGTCGAACATGATCCTCGCGATCGTCTTCACTGAGGCGCTCGGAATTTTGGCTCTCGTTGTCTCCTTCATCATCAAATTCGTTTAGAAAATCAAGGAGTAACACGACTATGATTTTCTTAACCCCTTACCACTTTCACAATCGTGCGATTGGAGCAATTCTCTCGTCAGTAGAAAGTGGTAAGGGGTGTAAGAGCTTCTAAACTCGCTTCACTCGTTAACAATCTCTAACATGTCAGATCTCTTCGGCGCATTCGGCCTTCAAATCCCCCTACTCATCGCGCAAGCGGTGAACTTCGCGGTGCTCATGGTCGCGCTCTGGTACTTCTTGTACAAGCCGGTCATGAAGACGCTTGAATCTCGAAAGCAGCTCATAGCTTCCGGCGTTCACGCGGCTGAAGAGGCTGAAGCAAAAGCGGCGAAAGCCGACGACGAGGCTGCAAAGGTGGTGCACGGAGCTGAAACCGAAGCGGAAGGCATCGTCTCGACCGCTCGCGAGAGCGCGCAGTCGGAGCGCCAGCGCATCATCAAGGAAGCTGAAGCACGTGCTGCTTCGGTGGAAAAAGATGCCGAGGCTCGCGCCAAGGAAGACGCTGCTCGCGCGCTTCGCGACAGTGAGAAAGAGATCGCACGCTTGTCGATGCTTGCTGCAGAGAAGGTGCTGCGCACGGAAAAGTAGATATGGAGAAGTTCTACGCTCAAGCGCTCGAACGACTGGCAGCCAAAGAAGGCGCGGATGAGAAAGGTCTCGTCACGCAGCTCATGGCGCAGCTGAAGGCATCGGGCCGCATGAAGCTTCTTCCCGGAATTCTGCGCGAGCTGAAGACCATAGAGGCTCGTCGCGAGAAACTCATGCCTGCCGTCGAGGTGGCAAGCGAGAAAGAAGGTAAGGAGGCGATGGCACAAGCTAAAGCCGCAGGCATCGAGGTGCACGAAGTTACGGTCAATCACGCCCTTATAAAGGGCTGGCGTGCCCGTAGCGGAAGCACCCTTATCGATAGGAGCGCCAAGCGCGGCCTCATCGATCTGTACCGAAAAGTAACTAGCTAAGCCGAAGTTAACAATTTAAAACACATACCATGGAGAGCATTATCAAGCGTATTGAAGAGGAAATCGCAGGCTTCGCCCCAAAAGGCGGCAGCGAAGAGACGGGCATCGTGCGCGCGACCGGAGACGGTATCGCTGAAATAGACGGACTCGACCGAGCCATCATGAATGAGATGGTGCTCTTCGATCCAACCTTCGACCGTACGCTTGAAGCAGCACTCAAGGATGCTGATCCTATCTATGGTCTCGTGCTCAACCTCGAAGAGGACGGCGTGCGCGCCGTTATCCTCGGAGATTCCGCGAAGGTATACGAGGGTATGCTCGTACGCCGCGTCGGACGCCTACTTTCCATCCCGGTAGGTGACTCACTCGTCGGTCGCGTCGTGAACCCGCTCGGCGAACCGGTAGACGGCAAAGGCCCTACGGGCGCCGATAAGACTCGTCCTATCGAGTCCGAAGCCTACGGCGTTATGGACCGCTCTCCGGTGAACACGCCGCTTCACACCGGCATCAAGGCAATCGATGCCATGGTACCTATTGGTCGTGGTCAGCGCGAGCTCATCATCGGTGACCGCGGTACGGGAAAGACGACCATCGCCATCGATACGATAATCAACCAGAAGTCGGAACCAGAAGCGACCCGTCCTATCTGTATCTACGTCGCTATCGGTCAGAAGGAATCGAAGACCGCGAAGCTCGTGGCGGAACTTGCCGATAAGGGAGCTATGGAGTACACCATCGTGGTTACGGCTCCAGCATCGAGCCCGGCTGCCTTCCAGTTCCTTGCGCCGTTTGCCGGTGCCGCTATCGGCGAGCACTTCATGGAACAGGGAAAGGATGCTGTGGTTATTTATGACGACCTTTCCAAGCAGGCGGTCGCGTACCGTCAGCTCTCGCTCCTTCTTCGTCGCCCACCGGGCCGCGAAGCATATCCGGGAGACATCTTCTACTTGCACTCTCGTCTCCTCGAGCGTGCAGCGAAGCTCTCCAAAGAAAAGGGCGGCGGTTCGCTCACGGCGCTTCCTATCATCGAGACCCAGGAGGGCGATATTTCCACCTACATTCCAACCAACGTGATTTCCATCACGGACGGTCAGATCTTCGTACTTGCGAACCTCTTTAACCAGGGTCTTCGCCCGGCCATCGACGTCGGTAACTCGGTGTCTCGCGTGGGCTCTGCAGCTCAGACCAAGGCTATGAAGAAAGTTTCGGGCAAAATAAAGCTCGAGCTCGCGCAGTTCCGCGAACTTGAGGCGTTCATGCAGTTCGCTTCCGACCTCGACGAGGGCACCAAGAAGCAAATAGACTCCGGTCGTCGCATGACGGAAATGCTCAAGCAGCCTAATGGCAAGCCGCTTCCGTTCGAAATGGAAGCAGCGGTCATCTTCGCTGCCGTGAACGGTTACTTCGACACCTTCTCCCCGGAGAAGACGTCGGAGGCCGAGGCGCGGCTTCAGGAATACCTTTCGCGCGAAGCGAATGACGTTCTTGCAAGCATCCGCACCACACGCGAAATCACCGAGACCATCGAGAAGGACCTTCGCGCCAAGCTCGACCAGTTCGTTGAGCGCACGGGCGAATAAAACACATGATTTACTTCATCACAGGAAACAAGAATAAATTCGATGAAGTTAAATCGATGCTACCTGTTGAAATAGAACAGCTCGTTGTCAATCTTCCCGAGATACAAGACCTCGATCCGCAGGTAATCATTCGCGCAAAACTTGATGCGGCGTTCGAGCACCAAGACGGTCCGTTCATTGTTGAGGACACGTCACTAATGCTCGATGCGCTGAACGGCCTTCCCGGACCCTTTATCAAATGGTTCGAAAGAACCGTTACTAATGAAGGTCTCGCTGAAATAGCAAAAAACCAAGGAAAGAGTCATGCGGTCGCGAAGGTATCGATAGGTTTCGCGCGGAATAAGGATTCAATTGAATTCTATGAGGGAGTTCTCGAAGGAGACATCGTCGATCCTCGCGGGGAGAACGGATTTGGCTGGGACATAATTTTCCAACCAAAAGGCCATGACCGCACATTGGCGGAAATGACTCAAGAAGAGAAGAATAGTCTAAGCATGCGTACTTTAGCTGTTCGCAAACTTGCAGAAGCGCTCACATAACTTATGGCACTCAAAGATATCAAATTGAAGATCCAGGCAACGAAGCGCATGAATAAAGTCACGCGCGCGATGGAAGCCGTCTCGGCCGTGAAGATGCGTAAGACACAGAATGCCGCGTTCGAAGGTCGCGCGTATGCGCGTGCCGCGCTTGCGGTGCTTACCCGTCTTTCGGGAACCGAAGATATGAAGCGTCATCCGCTAGCTACCGCACGCCCTGGCAACAAAATAGGTCTTATCGTAATGACGAGCGATAAGGGACTTGCCGGAGGACTTAACTCGGGAGTGCTTAAGAAAGCGGTTCAAGCAATCGGATCGCGCACGAAAGAAGAGGTGGTGGTGTATGCCTACGGCCGCAAGGCGCAGGAATTCTTCCATAATCGCGGTTTCGATATCCGTTCTTCGTACATAAACAAAGGCGACAATGTGGACCTCGAAGCGATGGAACTCATCGCTCGTGAAGTGTCTGAAGCATTCCTTGCCGGTGACTTCGACTCGGTGGTCGCCATATACAGCGACTTCCGTTCGACCTTCGAGCAGGTGGCTACCGCCCACACTCTGCTTCCGCTTTCCATTGATGCGGTCGCGGAAATCGTGGCGGGCATCCGCCCGGCGAAAGGAAAGTGGTCGGATGAACCTATCCTCGAGGCGCCAACGGCGTATGAGGTGGAGCCGTCTGGCGATGAAGTACTCGGCATTTTGGTGCCAAGACTCGTCGCCGTATCGCTCTATCACATGCTTCTCGAGAGCAAGGCTTCGGAACACTCGGCGCGCATGGTAGCCATGAAGAACGCGTCGGATAAGTCGAAGGAAGTGGTCCATGACCTGACGCGCAAATTCAACAAGGTGCGCCAGGCGGCCATTACTCGCGAGGTGTCTGAAATCGTGAGCGGCAGCACAGCATTATCGGCGTAGCAGCATTTATCTTTTAACTTTATAACCATGAACAAAGGAACAGTAACGCAAGTCATCGGACCGGTCGTCGAAGTGCACTTCGAGAAGGACCGCCCATCCATTGAGGAAGCCCTCGTTATCGAGGCGAACGAACAGCATGGGCGCATCACCCTTGAGGTGGCTGCGCATCTCGGTCTCGACCGTGTCCGGACCATCTCGATGACCGAGACTGCCGGACTTTCACGCGGCGAAGACGTCTCTGCCACCGGAGCTGCGATATCTGTTCCTGTCGGGCCTGCTACGCTCGGCCGTCTTTTCAACGTCCTCGGCGAAACCCTCGACGGCAAGGAAGCAATAGGAAAGGATTCTCCACGCCTTCCCATCCACCGCCAACCACCATCCTTTGAAGAGCAGACAACGAAGGCGGAAGTGTTCGAGACCGGTATCAAGGCAATCGACCTCATGGTGCCTTTCATCAAGGGAGGTAAAGTCGGACTCTTCGGGGGTGCCGGCGTCGGTAAGACCGTTATCATTCAGGAGCTCATCCACAACGTCGCGAGCAATCACGGAGGCTACTCGGTGTTCGCCGGAGTTGGTGAGCGCGTGCGTGAAGGTAACGACCTTTACCACGAAATGGAAGAGTCAGGCGTGCTCGATAAGACCGCACTTGTGTTCGGTCAGATGAACGAGGTCCCTGGAGCTCGTGCTCGCATCGCGCTTACCGGCCTTACGCAGGCTGAATACTTCCGTGACGAGGGAGGCAAGGACGTGCTCTTCTTCATGGACAACGTGTTCCGCTTCATTCAGGCAGGCTCGGAGGTGTCTTCGCTTCTCGGTCGTGTGCCATCCGCCGTGGGATACCAGCCAACCCTCGCGGAGGAAATGGGTAAGCTCCAAGAGCGCATCACCTCCACGAAGAAAGGCTCCATCACCTCGGTGCAAGCCGTGTACGTGCCTGCCGACGACCTCACCGACCCGGCTCCGGCCACGACCTTCGCCCACCTCGACGGTACGGTAGTGCTTTCGCGTCAGCTCGCTGCGCTCGGTATCTATCCTGCTATCGACCCGCTTCAGTCTTCCTCTACGGCGCTTTCGCCGGAAGTGGTAGGCGAGGAACACTATGAAGTGGCGAACGCCGTGAAGAAGCTTCTCCAGCGTTACACCGACCTCCAGGACATCATCGCGATTCTCGGTATCGAAGAGCTTTCGGATGAAGACAAAACCATCGTGTATCGCGCCCGCAAAGTGCAGCGGTTCCTCTCGCAGCCATTCAACGTTGCAGAAGTGTTCACCGGTACGAAGGGCGCGTACGTATCTCGCGAAGAGACCGTTCGCGGCTTCAAGGAAATCGTCGAAGGAAAGCACGATGAACTATCCGAGAACGCCTTCTACATGAAGGGCACTATAGACGAAGTAAAATAATAAGCGTATGAAGCAGTGGCTCATCGATATTCTTCTTAGCTTGCCCGTCATGGTTCTGTGGGTGGCTGTAGCGTTTGGTGGCGTAAGTGCCTATTCTTTCCTTCGATATCATGATACGGGAGCACTTCCTATCGTTTATGTATCAGGAACTGTCCTGGTCTTGTCCTTTTTTGGGATGCTGATAAGTCCCTCATTTCGACGATTGGTTCTTAGGAACCCAAGCAGTGTATTCACCATGTTCGGTCCATTTCCGTCTTAAAGTATGGCCAAAACCTTTCACCTCACTATCGCGCGCGTTGGAGAGAATCTCTTCGATGGGGAAGCCGTATCCGTAACTCTTCCGGGAGAAGAGGGAACCTTCACCGTGATGGCCAATCACGAGGCATTCGTTACGCCGCTTAAAGCTGGTGAAGCGCACGTGGAGACCGAAGACGGCAAGAAACAATCGTTCACTATCGAGAAAGGCATCGCCGAAGTCTCGAGCAATCAAGCGACCGTTCTTCTCTAGTTGATTTAAACAGAGCTGGCATTTTGGTGAGCCTGGGAGTAAGCTCATCTCGGTCAATAGGGTGAGGAGAAAGAAGTGACTGACACCAAGCGGTTAACGAAAGAGGAGATGCGCAGACGAGTTCTCGACGCGTTCCAGATTCAACAGCCGGATGAACCGTATTGGTTCATCGGTATCTACCCAACAAAGGAAGGTGATCCGGACGACGCGGATCTGATCGTCAGATTCGACATAGGCGAGTACCCTCTCGTGCTCTGCGCTAAGAACGAAGACATGAATCGGCTCATTCGGCAGGATACGGCTGAAAATTCCTACCTCGTGGTCGGGTGCACCTATACGGTTGATACTATCCGCAAGAAAGCACTTCATTTCTTCGAGCGGGAATATCGCGTTCGAAAAAAACATGCCGTAGCACGGCCACGTCAAAAGGGGGTCCGCACATGATGCGGGCCCTTCGATTTTCCGCTATACTTATATAACTATGGGTGTACAAGATTTCTTCCTTCGTCAGATGATGAAGGCCAAAATGAAGGATGTGCCGGAGGCGCAGCGTGAACAGATAATGGCGCTGGTAACGAAGAATCCCGAGCTTTTTAAGAAAATCGGTGAAGAGGTAGACCGCCGTGTAAAAAAGGGGGGAGAGCAGCAAACGAAGGCTACAATGGAAGTTATGAAAAAGTATCGCGCAGAACTTGGTGAACTAATGAAATAAATATGAATACGAACTTTTTTGAAATGCTACTAGCAGACCCTATTTCAGCCAAACTTATCTGGCTTGGTCTAAAAGCCAAGGATTTTGACGAAGACGAAGTATGAAAAAAATATTCATACTGATGGGAAACCCCGATAGCGAGGGCACGCTCTCGAGCGAGCTTGCACAGGCGTATCAAGAAGCCGCGCGCACTGCAGGCCACGAGGTACGACTGGCGAACGTCGGCGACCTTTCGTTCGACCCCATTCTCCATAAGGGCTATAAAGTCATTCAGGAACTCGAGCCGGACTTGAAGAGCGTGCAGGAAAACATGAAGTGGGCCGACCACTTCGTCCTCATCTATCCCGTATGGTGGTCTGCCATGCCGGCTCTTCTGAAGGGCATGTTCGACCGCATTTGGATTCCCGGGTTCGCGTTCCATTTCTGGAAGAACAACATGGGCTGGGACCAGATGCTCAAAGGGAAGTCGGCGCGCATCATCACGCTTTCGAAAATGCCTCCTCTCTTCATTCGCGTGGTATTCGGGGATTTTACGAACGAAATAGCGAACGCAACGCTCGGCATGTCCGGCTTCAAGGTCAAACTGACTCAGCTCGGCAATTCCGAAAGCAGCAACGAGCATATGCGTGCGCAGTATAAGAAGAAAGTTGCCGCACTTGCCCGCAAGGCTGCCTAATGCGAAGGTAGTGCATGCTTAAGATCGGAATCGTAGGACTGCCGAATGTCGGTAAGTCCACTCTTTTTAACGCGCTCACGAAGGCCTCGGTGCCTGCGGAGAATTATCCGTTCTGCACCATCGACCCTTCGGTCGGAGTCGTTGGCGTACCTGACGAGCGCCTCGACAAGCTCGCAGAACTTTCAAAATCAGAAAAGACCATTCCCGCCGCTATTGAATTCGTCGATATCGCGGGCCTCGTCAAGGGCGCGAGCGAGGGCGAAGGTCTCGGCAACCAGTTCCTTACGCATATTCGCGAGACTGATGCCATTCTCCATATGGTGCGCTTTTTCGATGACCCGGATATCACTCACGTGCACGGAGAGGTAAATCCCGTAGAAGATATCGAAGTCATCAACCTCGAACTTATCCTTGCCGACCAATCGACCGTTAAGAACCGTCGAGAGCGCCTCGTGGCTGACGTGCGTATGAATAAGAAAGACGGTATGGCCGAAGACGCTGCACTTGCCGTTATCGAGAAGGTGCTTCTGAACGGGAAGCTTGCTATCACCGCGGAAGTTACCGATGAAGACAAAAAGCTCATCAAGTCGCTGAACCTTCTGACCCTCAAGCCAATTCTGTATGCATTCAATGGTAAATCAGGCGGACAGAATCTAAGTGAAGCTACGGACGGTCGTGCGCAAAAAGCATATGACTATGTGAAGTCGATAGGCGGGCAGTATGTTGCCATCGATGCTCGAACTGAACAGGAGCTGAACGACGTATCGAGCGAAGATAAGGAAATGTTCCGAGAAGAACTCGGTGTCAAAGACGACGGCATCAAGGACCTCATTCGCGGCGCTTATTCCACTCTCGGTCTCATCACCTTCTTTACGACAGGCCCCAAGGAAACCCGCGCGTGGACGGTAAAGAGCGGCTCGCTCGCACCCGATGCAGGCGCTGCCATCCATAACGACTTCAAGGATAAATTCATCCGCGCCGAAGTAGTGGGATGCGACACGCTTCTGGCGGATGGTTCATGGAGCGCCGCACGCGATAAGGGAGACATACGTACCGAAGGAAAGACGTACGAAACGAAAGACGGCGACGTCATGGTCTTCCTGCATAGCTAGTGCTATAACCAAACCAGTCAGTTCCTGAGGGGGGACGTTCATTGAGGGAGGCTCTGATGAGCACCGAATACACTGTCATATTGCCGATGCGTACTTTTCTCGGATATGAGCGCATCGGCTCGCGCTACCTGGCGGGCGAAAGTCTTCCAAGTCACTGCACGGTCATGCGCTGGTTCCGGCTTGCCCCGAACTGCAAGGAGCGGATGCTTCGCTCGGAAATGGAAGCATGGGCAGAAAGCGTCGAAGGTCCGTACATTGAATTGATGTCCGAGCGACGCGAGTTCTTCGGCCCGGAAGAAGACCGGCCCGTGCATGTTGTGGCGGAGAATCAACTCCTGAGGCAGTTGCATGCAACGATTTTTGCATGGCTCACGAATCACGCCGCCATCTTCAATGATCCCGCGTACGTGGATAACGGCTATCGACCCCATGTCTCCGATTACGGATCTTGGTCGTTCGGTGTGGGTATGAGGCATCGCTTCGAACGCCTTGATCTCGTGAAGCGCGACCGGCACGGTTACAAGACCGTAGTAATGGGCGAAGGACTCGGCGAGATACCATTTTGAATAGTGAGCGACCCGCCGATCGATGATCGGCGGGTTTCACTTTACATGCGTAAAGCGTGCGTTATAGTGCAGCCCGGTGCGCCATATGGCGCTTTTTGTTCTGTAGAGGAATACCATGGAAAACAAGCTTCGTGCAGCGACGTTCAATATCGGCGGGTATGAAATAGAAGATCGCGTCGAAGCTCTTAAGAAAAGCATCGGCGAGATGATTACCTGCGGTCACATCGAGCTGTTCGGGTTCAATGAATGGCCGAGCAAGTCGTTGCGGCTCCTGACGAACGTGAAAGGGAGTCAATTCAAGGCGTTGTGGGGCGAAAAAGCCCACAACTTCTACAATCCGATCTTCTATGGACCCACGCTCGAGCCGATCGATTGGCAAGGTTTCGTTCTCCACACGCGAGAGCAGTTCGAAGACGCTTCGGCCGACCGGACTGCGACGTGGGCCAAGATGCGCGTGAAGAAGTCCGGCTTCGAATTCGGCTATCTCAATGCCCATCTCGACAATAAGAGCGACGAAGCTAAGCAGCATTCCGTTCGGAAACTGCTCGGATTCGTCGACAAGCAACCTCATGACCTTCCGATAATCATGGCCGGCGACTTCAATATGAATATCGCACGCGTCGCTCTGAATATGACGGGTCCCACTATGCATCGGCTCATACTGGCTGCGGGGTTTGTCGACTGCCTCGCGGCAGGGAATGCGGCAGCACCGGCCCGCAGAAGACCGAGGACCATCATGCATCATCAGGGCTCGATGCATTGCGGCGAGGACAAAGCTGAAACCTATGACCTCGACGTCTTCTACATCCGACACCTCACGCACTGGCTTTGTACGGTGAACGAAAAGCCGTTCGGCGTGTATCCGAGCGACCATGCGGCGGTGATGGAATTGATGAAGTACTGACGGACGACATTAGGGGCCTCGCGTTTCCACGCGAGGCCCCTCCTTTTGTGGTATAATCCGCTCACTATGGAAACACCTACTACGACCGCAGGTTCTGCTAAAACGACTCCCAAGGATTTCTTTCTCTGGCTCGGTGCGGTCATCGCGCTCTACGGCAGCATATCGTCCTTCATCGCACTTAAATTTTCCTACATAAATTACTTGTTCCCGGATGCACTCGCTTCCTACGGCGACCCATACGGAGGTGCCGTTCGCTTCTCCATGGCGGCACTCGTGGTGCTCGTGCCCACGACCATCGTGCTGATGTTCTTGCTTCGAAAAATAATTATCAATGAACCGGCGAAGGCCACGCTTTGGGTACGTCGTTGGGCACTCGGCCTCACCATATTCATTGCGACCTTGACCATCCTCATTGATTTGGTCACGCTCATCAATACCTTCCTTGGCGGAGAAATTTCCGTACGCTTTGGCCTCAAGGTTCTAGTGGTATTGGTCGTCGCGCTCTTCATCTTCTTCCACACCCTTGCCGATATGAAAGGTTATTGGATACGACATGGCGGGCGTGCACGCATCATGGCGGGGGTAATCGCGGCGATAGTAGCTCTTAGTATCATCGCCGGATTCTTCATCATCGGAACGCCCGGCCATGTGCGCATGCTTCGCTTCGACGACCAGAAGGTAAGCGACCTCCAGAACATTCAATATCAAGCACTCAATTACTATCAGCAGAAGGGCGCCCTTCCGACCGGTATCGATGCGCTGAACGACCCGCTCTCGAACTTCATAGCACCCTCCGACCCTCAGACCAATGCGCCTTACACCTACGAAACGACCGGTTCGCTCTCGTTCAAGCTTTGCGCGAACTTTAATGCGGATTCCGTTGATACGAAAGGACGCGGCAGCACGAACAGCGTGTCATACCCGTCTCCTGCGGGCGGCGCATCCGACAACTGGCAGCACGGGAAAGGAATGACCTGCTTCGACCGCACCATTGACCCGGCACTTTACCCGAAATTGCCGTATCCGAAGCCGCTTTAGAACATGAGTCGCGACTCCTTTGATCACAAGGCGATAGAAAAGAAGGCGCAAGATAGATGGGCCGAGCTCGACCTCTACACCACCGACCTTACCGACGATACCAAAGACCCCTACTATCTTCTCTTCGAGTTTCCGTATCCTTCCGGCGACCTTCACATCGGACACTGGTATGCGTTCGCGCTTACCGATATCTTCGCCCGCAAGCAACGGATGGATGGGAAAAATGTCCTTTTTCCCATAGGCTTTGACGCGTTCGGTCTCCCGGCGGAGAATGCCGCCATAAAGAACGGCGTCGATCCAAAGAAATGGACTTACGAGAATATGGACCGCATGCGCACCCAGATACGCTCCATGGGCGCATCGCTCGACTGGTCGAAGGAAATTGTGAGTTGCGACCCGAGTTATTACAAATGGACGCAGTGGCTCTTTACCAAACTGTTTGAGCACGGGCTCGCCGAGCGTAAGAACGCACTCGTAAAGTGGTGCCCCAAGGACCAGACGGTGCTCGCGAACGAGCAGGTCAACGATGGTCACTGCGAACGCTGTGGTACAGAAGTGGAAGAAAAGAATCTCACGCAGTGGTTTTTCAAAATAACGCAGTACGCCGAGCGTCTACTTACCGACCTCGACGGCCTTCCGTGGCGCGAAGACATAAAGGATGCACAACGCGCGTGGATAGGAGAGTCGGAGGGCGCAAAGCTCACCTTCATGGCGCATGGTCCCGAGAAAGACGACACCACCCAACCGATTCCAGTATTCACCACCCGACCTGATACCGTATTCGGCGCAACCTATCTCGTCCTCGCTCCCGAGCACGAGATGATAGAAGTTCTCATACAGGATGCGAGCAACCCCGACGCGGTACGGGAGTATCAGCGCGCTACCGCTCGCAAAACCGAGCGCGACCGCAGCGAGAACAAGGAGAAGACCGGCGTACCGCTTGAAGGCATCACCGCGACTAATCCTGCAACAAAGGAAGAAGTACCGGTGTATATAGCCGATTACGTTCTCAATTCTTACGGCACCGGTGCTGTCATGGCGGTGCCCGCACATGACGAGCGTGACTTTGAGTTCGCGACGAAGTTCAATCTACCCGTTAAGCAGGTGGTGCGACCTCGGTTCGTTGATGAGAGCAATCCTCCTCGTGAGGGTAAAGAAACGGTAGAGCGTGACATGATCATAGGCCTGGTACGTAATCCGAAGAATGGAAAGTTCCTATGCCTCAACTGGAAGGAACAACCCTGGACTACGTTCGTCGTGGGCGGCATCGAAACAGGCGAGGATAGTATCGAAGCAGCTGTACGAGAAATACACGAGGAAACCGGCTACCGTAACATTACCTTCGTTCGCAAGCTCGGTGGTATTTCGCAGACCGAATACTTCGCAACGCATAAGGATGAGAATCGTATAGCCTACACGCAGGCGATGCTTTTTGACCTTGTGGATGAGGAGCAGGAAGCGCTTTCTCCAGAAGAAGCAGCAAAGCACGAACTCGTGTGGCTATCGCCGCAAGAGATAACATCGCGCAAAATCCAGCATGCGGAGTTCGCTACCGTATGGCAGCGATTGCAGAACGGTATCGATACGTACGTGGGTGATGGCATACTCTTCAACTCCGATGGATTCGATGGTAGGGACAATCGTGAGGCGATGGCGGATATCGTCGAGTTCGCAGGCGGCGAGAGGGTAAAGAACTATCGCATCCGTGACTGGCTCGTCTCACGCCAACGCTACTGGGGTGCCCCGATACCTGTGGTGTATGACCCGGAAGGGAATGTGCATCTCGTGCCGGCCGATCATCTACCCTGGCTTTTGCCGGAAGATGTGGACTTTACTCCGGGAGCTGCGGGGGCCGGTAAGTCACCGCTTGCGACTTCGAAAGAACTCCATGAGCGCGTGACCCGCATCTTCGGTGAGGGTTGGGTTCCGGAATACGATACCCTCGATACCTTCGTGGATTCCTCCTGGTACTACTTGCGCTACCTGGACCCTAAGGACGACCATGACTTTTCGGACCAGTCCCTTATGAAGAAGTGGATGCCGGTTGACCGCTATTCGGGCGGTAGCGAACACACCACCATGCATCTTCTCTATGCCCGCTTCTTCAATAAGGCGCTCTATGACCTTGCGCTCGTTCCTACCTCGGAACCGTTCGGAGAACGCTTCAATCGCGGACTCATTCTCGGCCCTGATGGAGCGAAGATGAGCAAATCGAAAGGGAATGTGGTGAACCCTGACGGCGTCGTCGAAAAATTCGGTGCTGATGCGGTGCGTATGTACCTGGCCTTCATAGGGCCCTATAACGAGCCGGGTAATTATCCCTGGAATCTCGACGGAACGTTCGCCATGCGTAAGTTTTTGGATCGCGTCAATGCGTTGTATGAAAAGAAAACCGATGCAGAACTGTCTGACGAGACCACCAAGCATCTCGCGCTCGCCATAAAGAAAATCGGTACCGACATCGACCGGTTCAAGTTCAACACGGCCATCTCGACGCTCATGACCCTCGTACGTGAGCTTGAGCAGCTCCCGCAGGTACCGATGCAAGCAAAGCGAACGCTTCTTATCCTGCTTGCACCGCTCGCGCCTCATCTTGCGGAACATTTGTGGAGCAAGCTAGGCGAAGAGGGAAGCGTGCACCAAGCGCAGTGGCCTGCGGTTGATGAATCGCTTTTGGCCGTGAACGAAGTCACGGTGACCGTCCAAATTCAAGGAAAACGACGTGGTGAAATAACGCTCAGACCGGACTCAAATGAAGATGAAGCCCTCATGTTGGCTAAATCAATTCCGACTGTCGCAAAAGCCATTGAAGCTGGACCTCCCAAAAGGGTCATATATGTGCAAGGACGCATCCTCAATCTCGTCTTCTAAGAGATGTTGAAAATCCGTCACATGCTGCGTTAGCTGCGTCGCTTGAAGCCTCACCGTATGATGTATACGACTCGTTTTCTTGCTCCTGGCTGCCTTGCCTCTGACGTTTTTCACCACTCTTTTAATCCACAGTTGACGGATTATGGTCTATTTGATATAACTATAACACACTATTAATTACGAAATATGGCGAAAAAAGTAGCTAAATCAAAGGTTCCAGCAAAGAAAGCGACAGCGAAACTAT
>JAQBRK010000024.1 GCA_028286505.1 Parcubacteria group bacterium | reverse complement strand
TTTGACCCGTGGCCACCAAATAGATGCCGACGAAGCTCAGTACCACAGCAATTGCCGTGATGACGATGGCGCGCGACCGGTCGTTCGAAAGTTCTTTGTCGGTTCCTTCCTGCATTTCCGTCTCCCTGGTTGCGGCAGGTGTTCCTGCTCGCCTGGAAAAAGTATGCGCTGAGCGCGCATAAAAGCAAACACCCGCAGCGAATGCTGCGGGTGTTTGCTTTTCTGTTGGTTCTTGAACTCTTGTAAACCGGGCTAAAAGATTCAGATGCGCGAAGAGAGGAGGAAATTTCTGGAAACGTACTAGCAGTACGGTGGAAGAAATTTCCGAACTCAGGGCAATGCAGGTGGAGCTTTTAGACGGTTTACCCTTCTACGACCTGAAGCGCGCGCGTAACCGCAAGCTTCACGCCCGTCACTCCTGCCGAGTAGCTGGAATCGACGGCAGTGGAAAGCGAGGACACGAGGCGCTCGAGGAAGTTCGGTGCGCAATCTACACAGACGCGAGCCACTTCAGGATGTACGGCGGTGCCGTCCATCTTTGCGCGGTACGCATCATCGAGAGCGAATACCACGTGCGTGAGGAATTCCTGGGAATCGCCTCCTGCCTTTGTGATGCCGCGAATGATACCGAAGACCGTTTCCTTCTCGCCGTTGATAAGAGCGGTGAGGAAGGCCGGGATGTCCTGGTGAACCGGTGCTGAGACAGCTGCAGGTGCTGCTGCAGGAGCAACATAGGCATGTGCTACGGGTGCGGCTGCAGCAATGGTAGCGGCCGGTACGTAGGTCTGGACCTCGGTTTCGCGGGAAAGTCCCTTAACGATGTCGTCGATAGTGAGTGCGCCGTTCTCGGCAACAGCCTTGAAGCCTGAGTACGAAGAGTACGTACGAGCAGGAGCGGCAGCTACGGCCGAGTGCATGGCAGGTTTCGCGACGTGCGCTGCTGCAGCGGATGCTGCGGCAAGAAGCGGAGCCGGAGCGTCATGCGGATACGCATGGTTCGTTGCATGAGCGAACTCAGGAGCTGCGAGTCCGAAGCGACGAAGCGCGAACGGTACTGCTCCCCAAAGCACGAGGTACGCGACCGCAAGACTCCAGAGGATGAGGCCGAGCCAGTAGAGCGCGGTTCCTACGGGACCAAGGTCAAGACCCGTGTACGGCATATCGGCAAGATAGACGTACGAGAGCGGCTGAGGACCGACGACAGGAAGCGAGTCAAGAACGAGATGCTGCTGCGGTTCGCGAACGCGAAGCGTTGCAGAACACGTGATGACGTTGCCGTTATCTCCGTAGAAGGTTCCCTCGTAGGTGTACGTACCTGCTCCGCGAGGAGACACGGTGCGAGAACCGCCATCATTCACCGAGCCGATGCCCTGGTTGATGCGAACCTGGTTTACGTTAGTTCCGTCCCAGGTAAGCGTTGCTTCGTCGCCATTGTTGATGGTCGAAGGAGAAACGTTGAGGGTACAAGCAGGTCCCGGGCGTGAGTAGCTGGTCGATACGCTGGTAGCGCAGGTGACGGTTCCTCCGGGGCCGGTTGCGGTACCGGTGTAGGTACGGCTGCCGCCAGGATTAACGCCAAGCGAACCATTCGATACGGGATTGACGAAGCCAACACCCTGATCGATAGAGAACGAGTTCGCGTTCGTAGTTGTCCACGAGAGCGTCGTGACGTCACCGGAACGTAGCGTGCTTGGGTTCGCCGAAAGCGTACAGGTCGGTGCAGGAGGTATCTGGATGTAGGTCACCGTGATTGGTGCCGAACAATACACCGTGCCGCCGGGACCCGAAGCCGTGAGCGTGTACGTAGTAGACGAACTTGGCGCTACGTTACGAGAACCTGAAGTTGCGACGCCGCCGATGCCGTTATCGATAGATACGGAAGTGGCGTTGTTCGTCGTCCAGGTAAGCGTGGATGAACCTCCCTGCTGGATATTCGTAGGCGAAGCCGTGAGCGTACAGACCGGGGAGTTCGGAGTGACCACCGTGATGGTTGCCGAACAACTTACCGGCTGACCGTTACTGCCATAAGCGGTAAGCGTATACGTTGTCGTCACCGAAGGCGCGACCGTAACGGAACCGCCCTTTTCTACACCACCTACGTTAGTGATGAAGACATTCGAAGCGTTGCTCGTGGTCCAGGTAAGGGTTGCTGCAGAACCTTGGGTAATGGACGTTGGTACTGCCGAGAGCGTACAGACAGGAGCCTGGGGCGTAACGATAGTGATGGTCACGTTACAGTTCACCGTGCCGCCGTTACCGGTTGCGGTAAGGGTGTAGGTGGTTGTTTGTGTCGGCGAAACGCTTCGTGAACCGCTCGATACCGGAGTAACCGATCCGACGTTCGTAATAGTGACGGAAGAAGCGTTGCTGGTTGTCCAGAAGAGGGTTGAGGTACCGCCTGCAAGGATAGAAGTCGGAGATGCGGAAAGCGTACAGACCGGTGCAGGAGGAACAACCGTAACGGTAACCGTTGCATTACAGTTCACCGTGCCGCCAGGACCCGTTGCCGTACCCGTATAGGTAGTGGTAACCGAAGGCGAGATGGTGCGAGAACCACCGGAAACGGGAGTTACCTGTCCGATACCCTGATTGATAGTGAACGACGTAGCGTTGTTCGTGCTCCATGAGAGGTTCGAGGAACCGCCCTGCTGGATGTTGGTCGGGTTCGCTGAAAGCGTACAGACCGGTGCAGGTGGTTGAACTACCGGAGGCGTTACCGTAATGGTCGCATTACAGTTCACCGTGCCGCCGTTACCGGTTGCGGTAAGAGTGTAGGTGGTGGTCTGTAGCGGGGTAACCGTGCGCCCGCCAGAAGTAGCGACGCCACCGATGCCGTTATCGATAGACACCGAGGTAGCGTTGTTCGTTGTCCAGTTAAGAGTAGACGCACCTCCCTGCTGGATGTTGGTCGGGTTCGCGGAAAGCGTACAGACCGGTGCAGGAGGAAGAGGAACGGTTACCGTAACGGTGGTGTTACAGCGAACGGTCGCAATCGAGTTCGTTGCGGTAAGCGTGTAGGTGGTCGTGACCGAAGGAGTCACGCCGGTAGAGCCGGATGTGTTCACCGCGCCAAAGGCGTCGATAGAAACGGAATCCGCATTGTTGGTTGACCACGAAAGGGTCGAAGAACCTCCCTGTTGAACGCTCGATGGAGACGCGTCGAAATCACAGGTAGGAGGCGGCGGAGGCGTCACCGTGACAGGAGCCGGTGCAGGAGCTGGCGCCGGTGCGGGAGGTGGGGGTGGCGGAGGTGGGGGTGGTGGCGGCGGAGGAGGCGGAGGCGGAGGCGTCACGCAGCAAGCGAACGCCGTCGGTACGTTGACGACGCCCGTTGCGAGACCGATGCCGAAACCGGTCGCAAGCACGGCAAGCACGGAAAACACGCCGATTGCAACGGCTTTTTTGTTTGGCAGGGAAAGTATTTTGGTCTCCATAGTAATTTTTTTAAGTATTGGGAGGCGAGGAAATGACCGAAGTCATCCCCTCGCCCCGAAGTAAAAACAAACACAAAGTGGTTAGTGGTCCTAGTAGTGCGATTCGCCTTTCAGCTCGCGCACCACGCGATGTTCGTCCGTGAGGACGTAGTCGCCGTCGACCAGAGATTTCAGTCGGATGGAGGCTTCCACCTCTTCCCGCTGCACCTGGTCGAACATCATGCCAGACGTCCATCCCTTGAACTGCGAGAGCGTGACGTAGTATTTCTCTACTTCCACGCACCACAGTTGGTACCGAGCGGCATACTTCATCGGGACCGAGATGTAGCACTCGCCGTCCTTGCACGGCACCGAGAAGGCGCCGGAAGGCATATCGCGAGGCAGGCGGATGCCCTTCTCACGAGCGAGCGCGTCGATCATTGCGGGCGGCGGGTATGCCCCGTTCGCGCACAATTCGACGCACTGGAGCCTTTCATGGTGGAACCCGGTGTCGTCGCCGACGCCGAAGCATTGGTCCGCGACCAGTTCAGCTCGCTCGTCCTCGGTCACGTCGATGTGAACGAGAACGAACGCGTACTGTGCCTCCGGTTGAAGGAAGGACTGGTCAGGCGATTGTTCGGCCCGAGCCGCATGGGTGACCACATGGTGATTGGCCGAGTACCGGGTGTAAACCCGGTAGCACGGCGTTTTCGGCGCAGGAGGCACCGGCGGAATCATCGTGAGCGACCAATTGTGGCAGCCGAACGGATGAGTGAGTTCCATCGTCCACCCATTGCTGAGGTGAATGACGTAACGTTCGGCCTCACGGTTGTACCCGTGATTGCCGAATTCCACCTTGATGTTCGGAACGACCTTGCATCGCTCGGTCTTGTTCCGTGGGTCGGGCCCGTACATCTGCTTTTGGAAGATCTCTCCGTCCACGAGGGGACGAGAGACGCCCGGAACAGCCGTTGCCGACATCGCTTTTTCAAGCGCTTCGCCCGTGAGGCCGAAGCAGTCCTTGAAGACATGGAGCCGGACTTCTTCTTTCGTCACCTCCATGTAGGTGGTGCCGAAAGGATGAATGGCCGGCTTATGCCAGATGTTGATCACGGAAGACCCGCGCGCCGGAGCGGGCGAGACCTTCGCGACCGTGGCCACCTTGGCAGCGACCGGAGCAGGTTGCGGTTGTGCCGCGACTTGCTTCGGAGTTGCTTCAGGTTTCGCCGGACCCGCTTTCGACGGTTCCGGCGGAAGCTGGACGATCGTGATCGCCGGAGCGACTGCGATCTGGGCCGTAGCGTTCGCCGTGACCGGAGCGACCTTCGGCTGTGCCGGGGTCTGTTTGGTCGGAGCGGTTTCAACCGAAGCGGGTTTCGCGATCTGAACCTTGACCGATTGTTTCGGGTTCTGATCCGAGAACCAAGTGCCAGGCGCAAACCAGTGCCATTCGGCAGCGGTAGCGATGTTCGCATTCGCGAGTACTCCCCCGAGGGCGAGCAGCGCGAGGGCGGCGTGAAGATGCTTACGCATCGGTAACCTCCACATTGTGCGCCGGCCCATGAGGGACGGCTATGAAAGGAACTAAGTGCCCCCTCTGCTCACGCAGGGAGACAGGAGTTCCTGTCCCCGCGTGATTGCAGAGAGTTATACGGACACGAGACTAGCTCGCGCTCGGATAACTCTCAACAAGATGTGCAATGACCACGAATCGGTCGGACTTCGTAGCGAACGAGTCGCAGGTGACAAGCGTGAGCTTGGAACCCGTGACGGTAAGCGGGATGCCATCGGTCTGGGCGTTCGCCTGAGCGATGGTTTCAACCTCGTAGACGTAGGTTGTTCCGGCCCCGCTGACCAGAATCTGGTCACCATGCTTCAAATTCTGAATTCCGTCAAATGTCTTGTACGCCTGGTTATGAACGATAGGCAGATAGCTGGAGTGGCCGAAAAGGACCACGTTCGCGTTCGCCTGACCGAGCGTACCGGAGGTTGGATACCGAACCGCGCCGTAGAGGAGGTCCTTATCGAGGATCTCGGCATTCGTCGTCGTCGGGTTCGCGACCGTAGCCGTAAGGTTAATGGCCGGAATGTTTATTTTGTCAGGGTACGTGCCGCTGGTTGACTGCGTAGTCGTCTTTGGCGTCGTAGTTACCGGAGCTGTCCGAGCTGCAAGATTCGCAGCGTGCAGCTCTGCATCCGGCAGCACATCGAACCCCGAAAGCACCATAACCGATGCTCCGAACACGACCAGAGCCAGCGCGAAAAAGGTCAGTTTCTTGACGTTTTTCGGGCCCTTATTTGCTGTCTGATGTGGATTCGATGACATACGGTCTGGTATATAATTACACTACAAAGCCCGCTTTGTCAAGGCCCTAGACAGACGCCGGAGTTATCGTAGACTGCCCTAATCACCGGAAGGATTGACAAAAAATAAACGGTGTGGTAATACATCAGCATATGGAAACGAACCAGAATCAGTCCCAGACCCGAAAGGCAGCCGTTGGCGGCCTCGCCGTCGTGGGCTTTGTAGCACTTATTCTTATCGGAATCGCAACCGCTATCTACGCGGCAACCTTTATTCCTAAGGCCTTCTCGCACCTTTCCACTGCTAACGTCTACCTCTCTTCGCTGACGCAGTCGGACTCGACTGACAACACGCTTGAGGCCGTAAACCCGACGGTACCGGTAACCTCCACACCCGCACCGACCACCATCCAGCTCTCCCCTGCTGCGACGACCACTCCGGTCATTACGTACACCCAGCCGGCTCCAACACCTGCACCGGTAGCTCCAGCTCCCGTATACACGTCTCCTACTCCTACGTACCACGTAGTTGCAGTACCCGCTTCGCAGAACTACACCGGACTTTCTGACCTCGTTACTACCATCTCTTCGGTCGGCTACCTCCGCAACAACGGTGACACTAATTCCTTCGTCGCTGCACAGACCGTACCAAGCGGCTACCAAGGAGCAGTTCGTTTCGTTATCGCTAACCGTGGCACCAACGTAAGCGGCCAATGGAACTTCGAAGCATGGCTTCCGACGACCGGCAGTTCTGCCGACTATCGTTCCGACACGCAGCGTGCCCTTAATCCGGGAGACAGCATCGTCTTCACCCTCGGTTTCGACTCTTCGAATCGTGGTTCGGATACTATTCGCATCACTGCGGATTCACGCCAGAACGTAAACGAATCGAACGAAAGCAACAATACGGCTACCGCTTCGATCTACTTGAACGGCAGCAATTCGTCGAACAATTCGTCTTCGAACGGTTCGTACGATTCGAACGGCAACTACTGTTCCTACGGAACGTACTATCTGAACAGCCGCTACTACTGTAATTCCAGCTCTTCGAGCACTAACGGAAACGGCTCCTACGACAGCAATGGTAACTACTGCAGCTACGGAACGTACACCTCGGGCAACCGCACCTACTGCGAAACGAGCTCGAGCAGCAATGGCAACTCGAACTCCTCGTCATACGACAGCAACGGTAACTACTGTTCCTACGGAACGTACACCAGCAATAATCGTAAGTACTGCGAGACAAGTACCTCGAACAATAATTCCAACTCTTCTTCTTACGACACGAGCGGTAACTACTGTTCCTACGGAACGTACTACCAGAACGGTCGCTACTACTGTAATTCGAGCTCAAGCAACACGAGCCGTTATGACAGCAACGGTAACTACTGCAGCTTCGGTACCTACACCTCGAACGGCCGCACCTACTGTAACTAATTGGAAACGAGCGGTTCCCTACGCGTAGTCATACGCACCAGGGACTGAAGAGTTCATGAAGAAACCCTCGCGCAAGCGAGGGTTTCTTCATTCACGACAGACATGTACAGAAACGGAGCGAGCATCTGGTTTAGAAAGAATTCCTGGAAGCAGCCGAAGAATAAGGAGTGGTTGAGAGAACTAGCCGACCAAGTCTTCGCGTGGCGGTAGTTCTCGATTAACTACGACTATATTCTTCGTGAGCCCTGAAAGGCGTAGCTCTCTTTCTAAACCAGATGCGAGCGAAGCTTTAAACGTCCAGATTCGCGAGCTTCGCGTTCGACTGGATGAACGACTTGCGGCTGGGGACGTCGGTACCCATGAGGATATCGAAGATACGATCGGCTTCGGCAGCGTCGTCAACGCTAATGCGCTTCAAAACGCGATTCGCCGGGTCCATCGTGGTTTCCCAAAGCTCGGACGGGTTCATCTCTCCGAGACCTTTGTAACGCTGGATACTTATCTTCGCAGCGCGCTTCGCCACTATCTCCGGTGCCTCCCCTTCTGCCTCCTCCGGCAGCTCGGTAGGTTCTTCGCCCTCCTCGGCTGCGTTCACGGCCAGTTCCGCATCCTTACCGAGAATCCTGAACTTCTCTTCGTCTGAGTAAGCATAATGAACCTCCTTTCCACGCTTTATCTTGTAGAGCGGCGGTTGAGCGATATAGATAAAGCCGCCATCGATGACCGGACGGAAATGGCGGTACAGGAGCGTAAGCAACAGCGTACGAATATGGGCACCGTCCACGTCGGCGTCTGTTGCGATGATGACCGTGTGGTAGCGGAGCTTCGTGATATCGAAAATGTCGCCGATAGCGGTACCGAGCGCGATAACGAGATTCTTTATCTGTTCGCTCGCGAGCATCTTATCGAGGCGAGCGCGCTCGATGTTGAGGATCTTACCGCGCAGCGGAAGGATGGCCTGCGTACGGCGGTCGCGACCCATCTTGGCGGACCCGCCGGCAGAGTCTCCCTCCACAATGAAGAGCTCGGATTCTTCGGCACTCTTGCTCTGACAATCGGCGAGCTTGCCCGGAAGCGTCATCCCCTCGAGCGCTCCCTTACGGAGAACGGAATCCTTCGCGGCTTTGGCTGCTTTACGCGCCTTAAGGGCGAGAAGCACTTTGTTGACGATGGCACGGCCGTCGTCGGGATTCTCCTCGAGGAAGCTTGAAAGAGCCGAGCCGAATACGGACGCTACCGCTCCCTGCGCCTCAACCGAACCGAGCTTCCCTTTCGTTTGCCCTTCGAACTGGATTTCCGGCATCTTCACCGAGATAACCGCGGTGATACCTTCGAGCACATCGTCTCCCGTGAAGTTCTCTTCGCTTTCCTTCAGGATGCCTGCGGAGCGGCCATAGGTATTGAGGGTGCGCGTCAGCGCGGTCTTGAAACCGGTTACGTGAGTTCCGTGCTCGGGATTGTAGATATTGTTCGCGAACGCCATGAGACGCGGCGTGATGTCATCCGTGTACTGGAAGGCGACTTCAACCGCTACGTCAGCGTCGGGCTGGTCGACATAGAAAATGTTCTTGTGGGCCGGCGTCTGGTGCTTGTTATAGAAACCGATAAGCGAACGGAGACCGCCTTCGAAGAAGAAGGACATGGACGGCACTTCGAGACCGAGTTCACGGAGGTACCAGACGTTATCCAAATCCTTTTTTTCCGCGTTCCGTGCATCCAGTATGGAAATGCGAGTACCCTTTACGAGATACGCCTGCTGGCGCATATGGGAAATTATCTTGTCCCAGTTCTGGGTGATACCGTCCTTGAAGATGGTCGCGTCAGGCTTGAACATCACGATCGAACCCTGATGGGTCGTTTTGCCAATGATCTTGGTCTTCGCTTTTGCCTTGCCAATCTCATATTCCTGCATGTGGACGCTGCCGTCCTTATGCACGAGAACTTTCGTGTGCTCGGAAAGCGCATTCACCACGGATGCTCCCACGCCGTGGAGACCGCCGGAAACTTTATACCCCGAAGCGTCCCCGCCGAACTTACCTCCCGCATGAAGCGTGGTCATGATGGTCTCGAGTGCCGAGACCTTGGTCTTGGGGTGGATGCCGACCGGAATACCGCGACCGTTATCGACGACACGCACGTAATTGTCCGGAAGGAGCGCGACTTCGATGTCGTTCGCGAACCCGCCCATGGCTTCGTCGCGTGAGTTATCGAAAATCTCCGTTACCAGGTGGTGAAGTCCGTCGGGACCCGTGGTACCGATGTACATGCCGGGACGCTTACGTACCGGCTCAAGACCCTCGAGAACGGTGATGCTCGAAGCGTCGTATTCGTTACTCGATTTTGCCGCCTTTGAGGCGGCTTTTTTAGGCTCTTTAGCGTCTGTTTTGGCCATATTTCGTCTCTTTAGTATATCACGAACACGTGCGGTAGGCATGCGCGATTCCCTTGCGTCAACAGGGATTCGTGCTTCTATGGCCCTAGTTTCAACCAGTTCCTGAAAGGATGCCGGTCATGCGTATCTTGTCACTCAATACCTACGGTGGCCGCATTCCCCGCCTTCTCGAATATCTGCGTCATCAAGACGCCGATGTCTATTGCCTCTCGGAAATGTTCCGGGCGCCGGACTCACCGGGTGCTCAGGCCACCGATGATGACGGCTCTCTTCCCCGACTCGACTTGTTCGACGATATCAAGGCGGTGCTGCCCGGACACGAAGGATTCTTCCATCCCTTCGCGAAGTATCACTTGAACGACGGGGTCACCACCCTGATACCGGCCTACTACGGCATAGCAACGTTCGTGCGTTCGACCATTCCCATCCTCGCTCACCATTCGGATTTCGTGTTTCGGAACTACACCGGCAAACCTTTCGGTGAGCCGCCCCTACCCCGGAACGCACACTCGGTACGTCTCGCACGCTCTGACGGGTCCACGCTCGTAGTCACGCATTTGCACGGACTTTGGCAAAAAACGGGTAAGGGCGACACGCTTGAACGTTCCCAGCAGGCCCTCGGCCTATTCGACCTCCTCGATCGTTCGGTACGTACGGGAGAACCGGCCGTTCTGTGCGGAGACCTGAATGTGCTTCCCGAGAACGCGATGCTCGAAATATTGCGGCTGCGCGGATGGCGAGACCTTATTCGGGAGTACGACGTACGCGATACCCGAACCTCTCTCTACGACAAGCCCGGCAAATCGCGTTACGCCGATTACCTGCTTGTAACCGGCGGGGTGAGGGTCAACGACTTTCTCGTTCCCAATGAACCGGAAGTCTCCGACCATCGACCTCTTATCCTTGACTGTGCGTGAGTGATGGGACGGCTTCGGCCGTCCCATTTTCATATAAAAAAGTGCCCCGCCGGCGAGCCGGCGGGGCGTACATCAACTCGTGCGAAGCGGTGGGGGGATATGAGTATTCCCTCCCTCGTCCGTACACCAGTCCCACTCGGGCGCCAGTCCCGTTTCCGGTGCGAACTTCAGTCCGTACCAGATCCTGAACATAGCTCCGTTATCGAAACCTGAGTTGTAATAATATTTCTTGAACAGGTCCGGATGGAGCGAGCCCCAGACCGCCCTGGTCTTGAGCATCATCGTACGGTTGCGATGCCCGAAGTGTGCGATGACCTTGTGAGTCTCACCGAGCTTCGAGAAATACAGCAAGGCCTCTTTGACGATGTTGACCGAGTCCTTGTAGGTCTCTTCGCCTTCGTACACGGGCACATAGTCAGGGCCGAAGTTACGGATCCTTTTCTGAAGGTACTCCCTTAAATGCGGTTCGTCCCGGCCTCGTCCGTGCAGGGCAACCGGTTTTTCCCATTCGTTGAAGAGCGGACTCGAGGAAAGGCTCACGCCCGACCGCCCGAGTTCACTGAGAACCGCCAGGAAGGCCGGGCCCCACGTACGATCCGCCATGCTGGTTACGAAGTGTGTCGCTCCTTCGGCGAGTGCGGTAGCGATCATGTGTTCGATTTGCGCCTCTCCGATAGGGTGCACCTGAGTGGCTTTATTCGAGATCGTCTGTTGGGCGTTCGCAACCGTATGAGGATGCCGAAAGCACAAGACGGTCACGTCGGGGTCTGCGTCTCTATGCATGTAGCACCTCTTCACTGATGTCCGCATGCACCGTACCTAATTTACACACCTCAGTCAAGAATATATACTCGCGTAGTATGCCTCTCGCGATAGTCTCCATCGGGCTTCCGGGGTCGGGAAAGACCACCCTTCTCTCTGCAATAGCGGAGCAGTATGGACTGATCCGAATCAATAAAGACGAGATACGCGGAGAACTCTTCGGGGACATCCACGATCAATCGCACAATCAGGAAGTATGGGAAGAATCTAACCGGCGCATACGTGCCATGCTTGAGGCCGGCCAAGGAGTGATACTCGACAATACGAACCTGGAACGCTGGAAGCGTGCTGAAGTGATAGAGCTGCTTCGTGCAGCCGGGGCTTCTCCCATAATCGGCGTAGTGTTCGAGGTACCTGCAGAAGTAGCACGTGAACGGAACCGTTCACGTGCTACTTCTGTGAAGGAAGACGTTATGGAATGGATGGAAAAAAAGTTGCTGGAGGAACCACCTGAACTTTCAGAAGGATTCGATGTACTTTACACCCACGGAGAATTAGGTAAGGCTCTCGGCGATGCGGGCACTGACCTCTTCGACTGACCCTGCGGCATCGATATCGATGACCCGATAACGGTCGCTTTTTTTAAAGAACTCGAGGACCGGAAGCGTATCGGTCTTGAACCATTCCATCCGTCTATCGATACGCTCTTCAGCGGAATCGTCCGCACGATTTTCTTTTTGCGCACGTTCACGAATACGCGTCCTTGCATCTTCTTCTGAAATTTCCAGATTTATAACAATAACGTTGGTCCTGCCATAAAAAGCAAGGAGCGATTCGAAAAGCTCTGCCTCCATAAGCTGCCGTGGCAGACCGCCCACGATCAAATGTTCGTTATCGTGTAAAAGATCAAGCAAAGCATAAGTCCAAATTGCGGGAGCCAAGAACTTTGGCAGCAGCTCTCCGGCACTCGTAAGTTCCCGTGTTCGTTTCTGTGCGAATGACGGCCCGTTCATAAACTCGTCTCTAACCTTTGCCCACAGGAACGTAACGACCGGATGTGTGGCATCGTTAGTCCGGATATATTCTTCTATGAGAGGAAGCTGCGTATCTTTTCCCGATCCGGGCTTTCCGAAAAGTAGTATGGTTTTGGGTTCGGTCATACTTATACGCGACGCGTAATGCAGACACCCGGAACGCCGTTGTCCCAGACCTCTTTCTTTTTAATAGTTATCGTTACTTCAAGTGCGTGCGTGTCGCGCAATATCCGTTCCGCTATTTCGTTTGCCAGTGATTCGATGAGGAACCGCGTCTCGTGGGCGAAGACGTCGAGCACCGTTCGTTTCAAGACGTCGTAATCGATGGTGTCGTCGAGCGCGTCCGACTGCCCTGCCCGCAAGAGATGTGTACCGACACGGAGCGACACTTCGAATTCTTGTTCCTTCTCGCGCTCGTGAGGATAGTGCCCATGCGCACCGGAAACGGTCAGCGAGTCTATGGTGAGGTAATCCATACTAGCCAAGATGATTGGAGTCGTTCCATGAAGAAACGGTCCACCCATAATCACCTATTGTAATGTAGGAAATACCGGTATTGCTCGTGCTCATAGCACGGAAAGCCTGCCGGAAGTCGTGACCTGTGAAGGTCGGTCCGAAAACGAATCCGCAAAACAGTGCGCGGAGGAATATTCCATGGCTGACAACACAGAGACGCTCTGCCGGATGGTTCTCAAGAAATGAGATGGCCGCCAGTGCTCGTTTTTTTATGTCATCGAAATTTTCTTCGTCCGAATGACGAAAACCTTCCGTTCCGAAGTTATTTATAAGGAGCGTTATCAGATTTTTGGCTTCGGGGTCATCATGGCTTTTCCCACGCTGTATCGATGGTAGGCGGCGCTCGATGAGCAGGTCACTCTCTTCGATCGGCAGGCCGGTGATTTTAGCTATAGGTTCGGCGGTCTCTCGTGCCCGAATAAAGGAGCTTGAAACAAGTGCGTCGATCGGGATACGCGTAAACCGCTCGGCGACTAGTTCGGCTTGACGCTTGCCTTCCTCGGTAAGGGTTGCTCCCGAGCCTATGAATACGCGTTCCTTATTCGAGGTGCTTTCTCCATGACGAACGAAATAAAGATGCTTTGCCATACTAGCGAACTTCGAATCCACCCTGGGCATTAAGGGTCGCGGTTACATTTTCCATAACGGGATTGAGGTCCGCGTCCGAAAGGGTCTTTTCCTTCGATTCGAATACGAGACGGAACGCGTAGGAAACACGTCCCTCTTTTTCAAAGCTATCGAATTGGTCAATGCGCAGTAAAAGCTCTCCGGCTTCTTTTGTAATGAGCTCCGCAACGGAATCGCTTTGGGTACCTGCGGGTGTCCAGACGGCGATGTCGCGAAGCGCGAAGGGATACACCGAAAAAGAATGGTAAGCGCCAAGGACGGCTTTCTTCGGTTCGTAATCGGCTCCGAGACGCTCCAGGTCTTCGTAGGAAAGTACTACCTCGACCGATTTCCCGTCGAGTGAGAAATGCGTGTGACCGGGACTTTGAAGCAGTTCCTGCTGGATAGTAGCTGCGTATTCTTTCAGGGCCTCTTCGGCTCCTTTCCCTTCAAGCGCGCGTGCAGCAAGCCCGACAAGCAGGAACTCTCCATCCTTGGTGAAGGTGTTACCGACTTCGAAGACCTTCACGATAGGTGCGGGACCAAGTACGCGCGGTGCATTCTGTACGGCGCGCACGAGAGCGTCACGCAAGGTCGGTAGAAGTGATGCCCGCAGCCAGGGCCGGTCGTCTTGCAGCGGGTTTTCGAGCTTAATATCGCCCTCGGTCCCGAATGACTGCGTACTGACCTCGATGAATCCGCGCTCGACGAGGAAATCCTTAACGCGTTCGATACCGCGGAATTCGCTTTGGTTCGGGAGCTGCGGCACGCCCGGCAGATCGGTCGCGGGAATGGTGTCGTATCCGACGACGCGGCCTACCTCTTCGGCAAGGTCTTCCCCAATGACGATGTCGCGTCGTTCGAAGGGTGGGAGCACCGTGAACGTTCCTTCTGCTTCGGTGTACGTAAAGCCGAGCGTATCGAAGACACGCGTAACATCCTCTCGAACGAATGAGGAGCCGAGACGTGCGTTTATCTTTTCTACCGATGTCGTGACCGGAATAGTTTCTGACAGAGTCGGATAGGCATCAACCACGCCCACGAGTTCTCCTCCGGCAATGTCCGTGATAAGCGCGATGACGTCGCGCATGGCGTAGCTCGCAAGTACCGGCGACGGGCGGTTCTGGAAACGGAGGCTGGCATCGGTCCAAAGCTTGAGGGCCTGCGAGGTACGTCGTACGAGCGTACCGTCGAAATTCGCGGATTCGATGATGAGGTCGGTCGTTGCGTCGTCTATCTGCGCGAGCTTCCCACCCTTCACGCCCGCAATACCGAGCGGAGCGCCCGTGCCGCCGTCCGTAATGAGAAGTGTCGTCGATGAGAGTTCGTATTCGTCTCCCGTGAGCGAAGTTATTTTCTCGCCTTCGGTTGCCGCTCGTATAGCAACCGCATGAGTACCGTTTTCGCTCGAAATCTTATTCGCATCGAACGCATGCAGCGGCTGACCTACGTTAAGCATCACGTAGTTGGTCGCGTCCACGACATTATTAATCGAGCGCTGACCTATCGACTCAAGAGCCGACTTCAACCACTCCGGTGAGGGACCAACGTGTACGCCTCGCACGAGACCTGCCATGTAGCGCGTGCATGCGGTTTCATCTTCTATGGAAACCGAGACCGCATCGGTCTTGGGAAATTCCCCTACTTCCTCACGAAGCGGGTCGTGCGCAAGCGGCACGCCGAGCGCTGCAGCGAGCTCGAGCGCGACACCGCGATGCGAAAGCATATAGGCGGCGCGGTCCGGGAGGATTTTTACGTCGAAGTACTCGGGCGTAACTTCTTCGACTTCGGCCACATGGAAGGTCAGCGCATCCGAAATGACATCCGCTTCCGGAAGCGGGTCGGTGAAATACTTCTGCAGCCACGTGCGGGAAATTTTCATGGTTATACTTTTGAAAAGCCCTCCGTAAAACGGATATCCCCCGAATGGAAGAGGCGGACGTCAGGAATGCCATATTTCACCATCACCAAACGCTCGAGACCACCGCCCCACGCGAAACCTTGAATCTTTTCCGGGTCTAGTCCGGCATTCTTGATGACGTTGGGATGCAGCATGCCCGCTCCGCACATCTCAAGCCAACGTCCCTCTTTACCTTCCGGCTGGAACCACATGTCGACTTCGACCGACGGTTCGGTGAACGGAAAGTAACTTGGACGAAAACGTACCTGCGCATCGGGACCGAAATATTCCTTATAGAAACGACCGAACGTTCCTTTCAAATGCGCGAGCGTGATATCGGGACCGACGGCAAACCCGTCGAGCTGGAAGAATTGCGCCTCATGGGTCATGTCCGTTGCTTCGTTACGGAAGACTTTTGCAGGAGCTATCGCTCGATAGGTAGTGAGGCCTTCCTTTGCCATTTTCTCAAGCAGGCGGATGGTGACCGAGGTGGTATGGGTGCGCGGTACACGCGGTGTCGATTCCTTTGTCCAGAACGTGTCCTGCATATCGCGCGCAGGGTGGTCAGGAGGCATGTTGAGCGCGGTGAAGTTGTACCACTCCTCTTCAAGCTCGGGGCCGTAGGCAATATCGAAGCCCATACGGCCGAAAATCTCCGCAAACTCGCGGATGGCGACGCTTATGGGGTGCAAGCTCCCTTCCGGCATATAGGGCCAGTATACACGCCAAAAACTAGAATAAACAGGCTATATTTGCTATGCTCCCACTATAGGACGCGGCGAAAATGAGTGCCGGCAAGGCGCGGACAGACCAGCGAAGCAGGCGTACTCACGGTACGACGAATGAGCTGGGCAGGAGGCCGTAACGAAGCTGGCGATTATTTTAGCGGGTCCGTCGCTTATGCATTTAGAAGTACTGGCCTACCCCTTTATTTTCCTCGGACTCTATTTCGAGGTCTTCATGCTGCTCACCTTCCTCTCCGCTCCCGCACGTGCCCGCCGTAACCGCCCGGCGACCGACGCCACTCCCAAGGTCGCCATCATCGTTCCTTGCTGGAATGAGGAAAGCACCATCGGCGGCACGGTCGAATCCCTCCTCAATCTTGAATACCCGAAGGACCGGCTTCGCATCATTCTCGTCAACGACGGTTCGACCGACTCGACGCAACAGGTCATGGACGGCTACGTGAGTAATCCGCAGATAACCGTTCTGCACAAAGAAAACGGTGGAAAGCACACTGCCATAAATGCCGGTATCGATATAGCTGACGACTGCGAATTCGTCGGCTGCCTCGACGCCGATTCATTCGTCGCTCCGGACGCACTCCGCGAGATGATGGCCGCATTCGCTGACCCACATGTTTCGGCTTCTACTCCCGCGATGTCCGTATTCCAACCGAAGTCGCTGCTTGAGCGCATGCAGAATGCAGAATATATCTTCGGCATAGCTCTCCGCCATGCGCTTTCTGCAGTGAACGGTATTTATGTGACGCCTGGCCCCTTCTCGCTGTATCGCAAATCCGTCATCGACGAGATAGGCGGTTTCCGTCACGCGCATCAGGCAGAGGACATGGAAATGGCGTTGCGCATGCAGCGCGCGGGCTATGAAATTGAGAACGCGCCGCGCGCGCGCGTCTTTACCAAAGTACCTAAATCAGTGCCTCGCCTTATCAAGCAGCGTACCCGTTGGACCACGGGCTTCTTGCGTAACGTACTTACGGATTACCGTGACCTCGTAGGTAACCCGAAGTACGGTGTGCTAGGTATCATGATTCTTCCACTAGGTTTCGTGGCGGTCATAGGAGGCATGGCACTCTTCTTCCTCGCGCTCGGCCAAGTGGCGAGTGACGTATTCCACACTTTCACCGTCACCTCGGGGGTACCACTCGCATATATCCTCATGCCGCGCTTCTCGCTCGAATGGTTCTACTCCCCGATAAGTTTCATTACCGTTATCAGCTTCGTCGTACTCGTACTTTCTACCAGCTTCGTGCTCATAGGCCGAAGCGTTTCGAAGACCGATACGGACCTTACGATGGGTCTTGTAGGGTACACTTTTCTGTATGCTTTCATTGCACCGTTCTGGGTCATCCGTTCTTTATTCGACGTTATTACGGGCACGCGTCGGGCATGGCGCTAGAACGCATGTCAAAAGCGAGCATCTGCTTTGTTGCTCGCTCCAGTGTTCACTCGCCGTATAGTCACATACGCCTCGCTTCACTCCTCGCTCTCGCCTCGAAATTCCCTGAGCAGTCTTCCCAAGACTACTCAGTATCTCGCTTTTGAGCATGCGTAATTACTGGTAGTATCTCGATATGCTTAAGAACACACCGCTCGCTCTCAAAAATGCCCTACTCGCGCTTGCGATAACCGCGCTCATTATCGGTACCGTCGTCTATGCCATCAACTACCTTGATCGCCAGCGCCTTTCGGAATTAACCGCGATTCAGAGCCAGCTTGCGACCGATACCCTTTCGCTTGAGACGCAGTTCTCCCTCCTCGAGAACGCACCGTGCGAAGACATCGCCTCCGGCAACGAACTCTCGCAAGAAGTGAGCACGCTCGGCGATAGGCTCTCGAGCACGGAGGCGCGTCTGGGAAGCAAGAACGCCCAGGTAATCGAGCTCAAGAAACAGTACACACTGCTCCAAATACGGGATTACCTTCTTACGAAGCGCCTCGCCACCACTTGCCATATCACTCCCACCGTCGCGCTCTACTTCTATTCGAACGTCCCGGGAACCTGTACCGATTGTGACCGCGCAGGTTATGCCCTTTCCTACCTCCGTCAGACCTATCCAAGCCTTCGTGTGTACTCGTTCGACTATGACCTCGATCTAGGAGCCCTAAGGACCCTGGAGGCCGTAGAGAAGGTCCAACAGAACTTCCCTGCCTTCGTGATAAACGGTAAACGCTCCTACGGATTCTCAACGCTCGAAGAATTCGAGAAAGAATTCCCGAAGGCTTTGTTCGCTACTTCCACCGCATCGACGACAACGAAGAAATAAGTTAGGGTAAAAACCACGCCGTCTTAGCTCAGTTGGTAAGCTGGACCTTCGGAAAGGCCAGCTTCCTCCCCGCACTTGCCTCGCATATGAGTATCCTTGATACTCATATGACTCGGCTCGTTTGGTAGTAGAGCAATAGTGCCGCGACGAGAGAATATGATATTTGCCGCCTTAGCTCAGTTGGTAGAGCAACGCACTTGTAATGCGTAGGTCCCCGGTTCGAGCCCGGGAGGCGGCTCAAAGATGAAATGATTGTGTTCTTGGAACAAGTATTCTACTGTGCCTGACAGGAGGTGCCGATGGATACCCAGAACATACAATGGACTATCAAAGGCTTGTCGCCTGAGATTGTCGAAAAGACGCGTCGCGTCGCCAAGGAGCGGGGTTTTAAACTTAACCGCTTCGTCGAGCGTGCTCTCGAGTGCGCGATACAAGACGAAGAAAACGGAGGTCGGTCGAGGACTGAACAATTACAGGTTGCGATTGAACAGTTCAATGCCGCAACGCGTCAACTTGAGCAAGTGGCGGAAAAGCTGATGGTAGACGATGCCTTGCTCGGTCGGACTCTCGCCCGAGCGTTAGTAAAAAATTTATAATAGACGACGGACTGCTTCGGCAGTCCGTTTCTAATTACCCTCTTTCTTTTCTCGACGAAGATTCTTGCGGAAGCGAACGATGGTGGCGATGAGTTGCGAACCTTCCACCGGCTTCTCGTCAGGTGCGCTTATGGCAACGCGCTCACGAAGACTGCGAATCACGCGGGTAAGCGTACGCTCGGTAGCCCGCACAATAAGGAGGGTCGTATGCACGACATCGTGCGCGATTCGCTCAGCGGCCGATTGCACGACATGTGCGAAGAACGCGGCCCAGTCGATATGCATAACCACGTACGAGACGCGGGCCACCTGCTTATCGAGCTTCCGACGCGGACGCGCGAAGAGGCGCACCCCCTGGCGCGTCTCGAGCCAGGTGGCAAGGAGAAAGCTCACGAGCAGGATGCCTGATGCTGCGACAAAAATAAGGTAGCTCATGAAGGAGCCGCAAGGCTGTTAGCCTCGCGCAGAGAAGCGAGAGAACTTAGAAACGAGCACCTTCTCGCCGAACTTCTGCGAAGCTTCGTCGATAAGCTGCTTAATGGTCTTCGAATCATCCTTGATGTACGGCTGGTTCATGAGGACCGAGTCACGGAAGTAGCTTTCCATCTTTCCTGCAAGGATCTTCTCCTGCATCTCTGCCGGCTTATCCTTTACTTCTTCCTTGAACACCGCTTCGGCTGCAGCTTTCGCTTCTGGAGCTATTTCTTCGGAGGTGAGGTACTCGGGATTGGTCGCGGCTACCTGCATGGCGAGCTCGCGTGCGAGGGATTCGAATTCAGGGTTCTTCGAGACGAAATCGGTCTCAGAGGAGAGAAGCACCATAGCGCCAATAGCCTTGTCATGGAGGTACATACCGACGGCTCCGGCTCCGATTTCGCGATCGGACTTCTTATCGGCAGCTTCGGAACTGCGCTTGCGCAGAATAACCTCGGCCTTTTCGACATCGCCTTCCGCTTCTTCGAGCGCCTTTTTGCACTGCATTATTGAAAGTCCCGTCTTTTCGCGAAGTTCCTTGATTATGTCGATCGATATTTCCATGTGGTTGTAGTTAAAGAGTTGTTGGTCAAGTATAGAGCGACTCAAAAGGTTTCGGAAGCAAGGCGCAGGAAGAGAATTTCTGCAGACGTACTAGCAGTACGTTGGAAGAAATTCTCGCACCCTGCAACGATGCAGCCGGAAGCTTTGGTTCGCTCTCGTTAGGCCTTCTGACCTGCCTCAAACGCGTCCGCCAGTTCGTTCAACATGAGCGTAATCGCAGCACGCGACGCATCGTTGGTAACGATAGGATATGCCGCGTCCTTGATATCGCAGTCGGAACTCATAACGGCGATGACCGGAATGCCCGCCTGCTTCGCTTCCTTAGTAGCGTGTGCGTCGTGCTTGGTGTCCACGATTATCATGGCGTCCGGCTTGCGAGAAAGGGTCTTGATTCCTTCGAGACGCTCCTCAAGACGATCGATTTCGCGGTCGATGTGGATACGCTCAAGCTTCGTGTAAATCTTTCCGAGCTCGCCGCTTTCGCGCTTTGCCGAAAGGTCAGCAAGACGGTCGATGCGCTTCTTGATTTCAGAGAAGTTGGAGATGGTTCCTCCGAGCCAGCGACCGGCGACGAAAGGCTGGGCGATGCGCTTGCCCATGGCACGAACGGCGTCGGACGCCTCACGCTTGCCTCCTACGATCATTACGGTCTTACCGTCGCGAGCGAGAGCGCTCATGACGTTCTTAGCAGCAATAAGCTGCTCGTCGGTCTTTACGAGGTCGAAGATCTCCACGGAGCCCTTGGCGCCGAGCACATAGGCGCGCATGGACGGGTGGCGACGGCTCTTTACCTGTGCAAAATGCGCTCCTGCAGCGAAGAGACGCTCGATTCCAGCCCCGGTCTGGCCGGGTGTAGTTGTTTCAGTCATGTCCCCAGAGCTTATCATAAGGCTTTTGGGCTTACAATGGCTCGGATACTACGTACGAACTTGACGTTAGTAAGAATCAGAGGCATAGTCAAGCCAGTCACTTGTCGCGGCACGCGCCGCTCAACCAACCATGGAGAGAAACCGTGCTGACCCTCAATCCTAGTGAGAAACCCGGCCTAAATAAGGCCTTCAACGACGCCGTGCGTTTTGTTCTGGGCGAGCTCGGCGAGAAAGAGCATGCCGAAAAGGGCATGAGCTGGCGAGCCTTCTTCGTCAATAAGCCCTTCCAAGGATGCAGAGACTTGAGCTTCGTCGACCATAACTGGGCCGGCGGCACCAGCAACATCGCGAAGCAGGCGATCTACGGCATCTATTCCGCCGAGAAAGTCCACCGCACCGCGATGGGCTATTACGATTCCGCCTGTGTGACGTCCATGGACAGTCGCAAACCTGAGGACGAGAAGTACGGCGGCGGAATTATCCTCAGCTGCCGGATCAAGTCGCTCGGTACACGTCCAGTGAAGGTGTTGCTGGCGGGCTCAGGGCTTCCGGAAGATGCGGACGAAAGCGTGATGCTGCTCGTTCCTCACTTCGCCGGCTGGGACGTTACGCGCCACAGTCTCAGGAAGGTTTTCTCCGAAAGTCCCAACGCTCTCATGCGTGCGTGCCTCAAGCGATACCACGAGAAGAAATAGGTCTTTCACCGCTCATCACAGAAGACACCGTCTCGTCGGCCTTCGGGTTGATGAGCGGTTTCTGTTTTTATTCGTCGTCTTCGACAGGCCCAACTCCCCCGGCTTCGGCGGCTTTCTGAAGAGCTTCCACGATAGGGTCGATATAACCAAGCATTATCTTGGGTAGATTGTGCCAGGACTCCTTCAAACGATGGTCGGTGATGCGGTCCTGGAGGAAGTTATAGGTACGTATTTTCTCGGAACGGTCCGCGGTACCTATCTGGCCGCTACGGAGATCGGAGTGCTTCTTGGCTTCTTCCTCAATGGCGAGGGCCTCGAGCTTTGCCGAAAGTATTTCCATGGCCTGCAGGCGGTTCGCGAGCTGTGAGCGTTCGCTCGAAGAGCGAACGTCAACACCGGTCGGGATATGCACCAGGCGCACGGCCGATTCCACTTTGTTCACGTTCTGGCCACCCGCTCCTCCGGAACGCGTGAACTCCATATGTATGTCGGACGGGTTAATTTCAACGACGGGCTTCACGCGTATCGGAAGCGCCGCAACGGACGCGGTTGAGGTATGGATACGTCCTGACTTCTCCGTAAGCGGCACGCGCTGAACGCGGTGCACACCGGTCTCGTAGCGAAGGGCGTCGTAGGCAGCCGGCGTATCGAGTTCGATGGTCATGTCGTCGATACGACGGATGCGCCAACGCTTCCCTTCGGCATATTTGAGATACATGTCGCGTAGCTCGGTCGCAAACAAAGATGCCTCGTCGCCGCCCGCGCCCGCGCGGAATTCAAGCACGAGCGCTTTAGGTTTACTTTCCTCTTCCTTCTCGCGGTTCATGATGCGCTCAATATCAGCGAGCAACTCCTTCTGGCGAGTCGCTATACGGACCTCGTCCTCTTCTGCCATCTCGCGCATGAGCGCGTCTTCTCCGGCTGCTTCACGCGAAGACACCCGCTCCGCTTCCAAGCGTTCGTATTCCTCCGCCAAATAGCGGGTCGCGTGGTTGTTCTTGAATTCGGAAGAGTATTCCATGTAGTTAGAGTAGCAGAAGCCACCAGAAGAAGCTGTATAAGGAGGTTGTAGCGAGGCGCGGACAGGCCCGCGAAGCAGGCGTACTAGCAGTACGACGAATGGGCGGGACAGATGTCCGCAACGAAGCTACGGACTTCTTTACAGCTTCTTCGCGGCGCGCTGCTTGAAGCGCTCAACTCGACCCGTCTTATCAAGCGAACGATCCTCGCCCGTATAGAACGGATGCGAAGCGCTGGAGATTTCCACCGTGTACTTGTCGTACTCAACACCCTTTACGGTGCCTTTCTCGCTGGTACGGATGGTAGAACCGATAAGGAACTGCTCCCCCGAAGAGATATCTTCGAAGAGAACGGTGCGGTAATCGGCCGGATGTGTGTCCTTTTTCATGTAGGAAGACTATAGCAAATACTCAAATACTAAGCAATTCCTTCCTTCTTGGCCGATCTTTCTAGAATTCGATGAACTTAGGAATGATGTTCACGATGATAGATGCCTTGGCTGTTCCGCAGGTCATGGTGTAGGTACTTTGTGCCGTAATTGCTCCGGTCTGAGTTCCCGCAATAGGGATGGTGCAGGTGGCGGGGTCTGCCGCAGCCGTCGTAATCGGAGTAAAACTGGCCGGGCCCGTTACCACGCAAGAACCTGAGGGCATGCCTGTTGCGCCGTAGGTGAGCAGTACGGAATCACCTATATTCACGCGACTGCGGTTATGAGAAATATAGATGGTCGGCGTTATCGCACCGCTGCAGGAATTAACCGGACCGGAAATCGTAACCGGCGTGCAGGATTGCGGACCTGCCGTTAACGAACCCTGGGTGGCCGTCACGCTTGCCGAATACGAACCGCCCGTAGGGTACTGGGTTACGAAGGCATTCCCACTTCCCGTAGCCTCGGTAGCCGAACCCGACGAAGGTGCTCCACCCATGGCGGTCCACGTGTAGGTGATGGGTGTTCCGGCTACGAACCCGCTCGGATCCGCTCTCCAGGATACGTTCTGATTCGGGTCGGTACTTGCTGGAGATGGTGTGCAGGAAAGAGCTGCTGGCGAAGCAGTGCCTACGGTAATTGCCGTCCACGCTCCGCAATTATTAGTTTCAATTCCCTCGTCAATATCTCCCACTCCTGTTGCGGCATTCTTATCGGCGCACGCTCGCAAGTATTTAGTGGTCCCGGCGTCGCTGACGGGGAACGTATAGGTGTAGGCGGCAACACTGCTCGAATTTGCGCCGATGGTCGACACGCTTTTCGTGGCGATATCGCTCGCACCGCCACCCGAGGCATCATCGGCTTTCTGAAGCAGATTCGTAAAGGCGCCACCGGTCGAGGCGCCTCCCGTATTGCTTATCGTTGCCGAAAAGGTAGCGGAACTGCCGGCTCGTGCCGAGGTCGGAGAAACGGCTCCGGCAGTAAGGTCCGGAAGCGCCGCCGACCCTATGGTAAGGGTTTTGGTGTCCGTAGCGTTCCCTCCTGCCCCGGTACAAGAAAGCGTATATACCGTACTCGTCGAGGGAGAAACGGATACCGATCCCGAAGTCGCGTTCGCTGTCGCGAAATTCGTGCCCGTACACGTCGTTGCTGCGGTCGAAGACCATGAGAGTGTGGACGCGCCGCCCGAAGCTACGGCACTCGGCGTGAGCGTAATGGTAGCGGTTGGAACCGCATAAAGCGTGAAGGTGGTGGGAGCGCCGCAATTGTTCCCCTCATTCGTTTCGGAGACTGCCCCCGCGCCGTCGGCGCACAACGTAACGGTATACGTGCCGGGCGTAGTTAGTACGTAACTGGAAGCCACGGCAGCGCTCGCGCCCGGAGCAATACTGCCGGTAGCGCCAGACCAGGCGTTCGATACGCTCGCGATGCTGAAGTAGGCTAGCGAGCTTCCCGCCGTTCCCGTTCCAATATTGGAAACGGAACCCGAGAAGCTGGTTGTCTGTCCCGCGATGGAATTGGTAACGGTCGTTGCTCCGGCGGTAAGGTCGGGTTGAGCCACGGCCGACACGACTACGTATTGCCAATTGCTGCAGTTATTATTTTCGTCGGATTCATCGATAACTCCGCCCGTGTAACCGGAACGCAGGTCCGTACACAGAGCGTAATAATAGGTACCCGGCGCCGTGAAGGTCCACGGAAACGAGACGGCCCGGCTTGCGCCTGCGGCAAGCGCTACGGTACTCGCTTCTGCGGATTGATCATAGGGCGAACAATAAGCGCTACACACGCGTATGAAGTTGTAGAAAGAACCTCCCGTGCTCGCGGTTCCATTATTGGAAATGGTTTGCGACAGCGTAACCGGTACGCCTTGCGTCGCCGAGACGCTGGCGCCGTCAGCCACCGTCAGATCCGGCCTTCCCGTTCCGATAGTTACCGCACGGGAGTCCCAGGCGTTACCTCCCGTTCCCGAACAATCGACACGATAGGTCGTGTCAGAGGTCGGAGAAACCGAAACGGAACCCGAGGTGGCTCCCGCGGTGCTAAAATTGGTTCCCGTACATGACGTTGCATCCGTCGAAGACCACGTAAGCGTCGAGGAGCCGCCTGAGGAAACGACTGCAGGAGACGCCGCAAGTGTCGCCGTAGGCACGACAGGCGCAGCAGAGACCGTTACCATCGGACACGTTCCGAGATATTGCGCGTCGTTGGTCGCTGCAAAGACGTTATAGGTACCCGTCGTCGTATACACATGCGAGAACGTTTCGTCATCAGCGTAGCTGGTGGTTGTGGTCCACGAACCGTCAGGCTGGCTGACTGCCCAGTTGGTCGCGTGTTGCACGCTGTTCGTATAGGTAACTACGCTTCCTACGGTCGCGCTTGTGGTGTTCACGGTACAGGTACTCGGCTGCGGGTTATACCAGCTATAGTCGGCACCGCCTCCGCTCCCGCCGCTGGGCATTACGCAGGCACCCGTATCCGAATAATAGGTACCTCCCATACCCGTACAGCTGTCCTGGTTTTCAGCATGAGCTGCGAATGGCACCATCGTAAATGCAGCTAGAAGAATGAATCCGTATAGGAGGGAGAGATGGCTGCGTTGAATACGAATCATAATTAAAATACTAGTTTAGTCGCGAACGAGTTCGCTTCGCGTATTTTTTGAGCAGACCCGCCCGTGAGCGGATATCTCCAGAGCACCGACGCCTTCGGGGTTACGTTGAGCCAATAGAGCGACTGCGGCGAGACGGCGAGACTCCCGCCTGCTGGAATGTCTTGAGAGGCATTTCCCTGCAGCACGGCACCTTCATCACCAATCTTGTACACCTTCGTCATCCCGTCTTGCGGGTCAGTCCATGCAAGAAATGAGCGGTCTGGAGACTGAGCCGCTCGGGTGACCGGCGAAAGCAGGAAGCTTTTGGTAAGGAGCGTGGACGAAGCATCGGCGATGTTGGTCCGTTCGATTCCCTTCTGCGTGAACCGAATGACCGTAGCGTCCGATAAGAAGAACACCGTGAATCCGGGAGCTCGATATAGTTCTTTACCGGTTGCGATATCCATAACCACCACGGTCCAGGTGCCCGGTAACCCGGGGTTTCCATTTGCTTCGGCGTACGCCACCTTTGTACCGTCCGGGGAAAGAGCGAGCGAGCGCTTCACCTTTGCCGAAGCGAGCAGTTGCTTATCTACCGTTGCCACCTTGTATTCTTTGGTCGTTTTATCGAAGGCCAGAATGACTCCCGAGTGCTCGGTGCGAGCATAATCGATGACGCTCGTAGTAGTCGCGAGGTGCCAGTCCTGCATTTTTACCGTGACGAAGGTATCGGAATACAGCCGTCCGTTATTTACGTACACCGCTTTCTTCAGTTCTTGCGGCGCGACTATTTGATTGGTGACTGCCCCGAAACGTACCTTATCGAAAAGATAGGTACCCGGATGAAAGGTGCGCAGGTAGAGAAGATACCCTAGGACAAGCAGCGCCAGGGTCACGATAACCGCTCCTGCAATGAGAAGATTGCGGTGCGGTATGGGCGTTCGATGGGTCGGAACTTGGTAGAGTGGCGGCATACCTTTCTTAAGTATACGCACTTACTGCGTGAGCGGCGCCGTCACTGGGGACACGACAACCGACACAACGGTGCTCGACAAGCTCCCTTCATGAAGCGACAGGTAGCTGATCACGCGTCCGTACCTGTCGAGTACGAATGCCGGCGCTCCCTTACTTGAAAGCGCGACCGGAACGCCGCTCGCTACCGCTTGAACGCGCAACATACGTAGCGTATCGGTATCGAGAAGCGCCGACGGTCGGAAACGTGCGTGCGAAACGGTAGCGAGCAGAAGATTGCTTCCCTGCTCTTGCACCAACGTTCGTGCGAAATCAGGAGAGAATATTTCAAGGCAGAACACGACGGAGGCATGTACGGGACCTGCCTGGAGTGCAGCACCTTTGTTTCCGGACGCAAGCGTATAGCGACCGGCAAAAAGCCGGACAAGGTCGGCTCTGCCGGCAAGCGTGAGGGCACTTCTGAAAAGACCTATCAAGTATTCGCCTTGGGGCATGAGTATGATTTTGGTGCGTAGCGGCACCCGTATGGTCCCCGCAAGATTCTCTTCAAAGGCCTCGAGCCGAATTTTAGTGTCGGGCGAAAATGCCGGAGCCGATCCGACCACGACCGATGCGGTATCCGGAACGCCTCCGACTCGCATAGAGTTCGTTGCGTATGCATGCTCTCCTTCAGGCAGAAGAATGATGTTCGGCTGTTCTGCTGAAAGCTTCGAAATGGCTGCGATGCTCTGAGCGTGCCATGCCTGAAGTTCGCTTTCTTCAGGCGTTGCCTGGGGCAAGGAGAGCGACATGATTCCTACACGCACCACCGTCGTGGGCACCTCAGTAAAGTGTTCCCTCCATGAGGCTAGGGGGACAAGCGCAATAACCGTGAGCACAAAAAGTATTCCACCGGTCGTGACAGCCGCTCGCGTAAGCGAAACAGAGGTCAGACTCCTATAAAGAACCATATTCACGAACACGGCAAAAGCGCTGAGTGCAGCCACGCCGCCCAGTGCCGCAAGCTGCACGTAACTTATGTTCGCCGCGAGCGCGTACCCGAGGAATCCCGCGGAGAAAAAAGGTGGATTAGTAATACCCGGCGCATACGTCATGACATTGAACGTATACATGCGCAAGAATTCCAGAATGACCCAGAGCACAGATGCTGCGACCACGGTAAGGGGGTGACGCAGGGGAACGTACGAAAGCGCGAGCGACCAGAGACCGAGCACGGGTACCGTTACTATAAGTATGAGCAGCCAACTAACGGCAAGCGCGACAACTCCTTCTTGTGAGGAAATACCGAGCGTGCTCGGAAGAATACGCGCAGAAATGAAGGCGAAGGTCGCCGTTCCGAGTATGCCGAGTCCTACGATGCAACCGAGCGCGTAGGCGGTTTTTTTTGATACCGACGTTCGAAGCGCATGCAGCAGCGGGACGAGCGAAACGAAAACGAGTGGCCACGCATGGGGCACGTAGAATGAGGTGCCGCAACCGACCGCGGAAAGTACTGCCCATAGATAGGGGTTCTTAAAGGAAATCAATTGACGGTTCATCATGACCTCAGTGTACGTCACGGTGAACGTGGCAGTTCCGGCCCGTTTCTATTCTTGTAAAGCGGCGTTCGACTAAAACTCCTTGAAGACCGGAATAACGTTCACGATGACCGTTTGCTTGGCGGCACCGCAGGTGATGGTGTAGGTGCTTTGTGCATTTATAGCACCGGTGGAAACGCTGTTGTTCGCGATATTACATGAACTATCAGCGGTTGCCGTAGTAGCGAGGGTAGTGCCTCCCGGGCCCGTAACTTTACAGGTTCCTGCCTGGATGCCGGTTGCTCCGTACGTAAGCGTGACCGAGTCGCCTACCGTAACACGTGTCTTCGATGCGGTGATGGTAGGAGTACTCGCCGAGCTACAGCTGGAAGGCGTGCCCGAGACGTTCGCAATACTGCAGTTCGCGCTTGCGGACTGACTGCCGTTAGTTGCCGTCACGCTCGGCTGGTAACTACTGCCTGCCGAAGGGAATTTTGTCGTAAAGGAGTTACTCGCTCCGGATTGCGAGGCCGGCGAGCCGCCCGTTACGTTCCAGGTGTACGTTGTGGCAGCAGGTGCGAAGCCGCTCGTAACCGCCGTCCACGTTACGTTCTGGTTCGGTGCGGGATTGCTTGGCGAGAAGGTACAGGAGGTGACGGAAGCGGCCGGTGGTGGTGCGGGCGCCGTGACGGTAATGGTGGTCCACGGGAAGCTACAGTTATTACCTTCATCGGATTCATTTACCGCACCCGTACTGTCCGTGCACCATCGCATGAGATAACTTCCTGCAGTTGCAAAGCCATAGTTGGCCACGACTGCCGCACTCGCGTTCGCGGCAAGTGACGCAATCGAGCCAACCGCGCCGAATGTCCCAGGTCCTTGTATTTCAATGTAGGAATAAATGGGACCGGTTGCACCGCTCGCACCGCCGTTGGTAACGGTACCGTTGAACGCGGTAGAAACTCCGGCTGTGACTAATGTAGGGGACGGTGCACCAACGACAAGGTCCGGCATGGCGGTAGGCGTAATAGTCACTGCCTGCCATCCTGAGCAGTTATTTCCCTCAGCACTTTCATCTATCTGTCCGAGCCAATCGGTACATGCCTGATAGTAGTAGGTCGTTGCAGAACCGAGCGACGGTGCCGTCCAATTCGCTGAGGCATTCTGCGATTGATTCACCGCCATAGGATTCGGACCGGCTATCGCGGCCGATTGACTTCCCCATGTTGCAGGATTGGCGTCATGCGCCGAGTCGGTGTCTACCCAATAGTACGTGGAAAACGCACCTGAGGAAGCGCCTGCACCGTTATTGGATACGGTGATAGGAAGCGATACCGTTTGACCCGAACCGACCGTAACGCCGCTTCCGCTTATGGTCGCACCGAGGTCGGGCTTAGGAGCTGCTCCGACCGAGATAGTGACGGGGTCCGAGGTGGAGCCGGTGGAATTCGTACACCACAAGGTATAGGTAGTGGTAACGGTCGGAGAAACATTCGCGGTTCCCTTTTGAACGGAAACGGCTCCGGGAGCCGCACCCGTGCTCGCCGTAATAGTCGCGGATGTCGCGTTGGTACACGTATAGTCAAGCGTAGAAGAGTTGCCCGAAACTATCGGATTCGGATTCGCGGTAAGCGAAGCGGTCGGAAGCGGCGGTCCGATGGTGAACGAAACCGGTGGGAAACTGCAGTTATTACCTTCATTCGATTCGGTCACCTGGGAATTGCCATCGGCACAAAGCTGCACGGTGTAATTTCCGGGTGTGGTGAAAAGATGGGTCGAACCTACCCAGGCACTGCCGTTGGGTCCCGGAAGATTACTTACCGAACCGGTCCACGCGAGCGCGTTAGCCGGACCCACGATGTTGAAGTATGAGGAAAACGTTCCTGCCGTGGCGTCTCCGGTGTTGAATACCTGTCCCGAGAACGTGACTGTTTGCCCGGCTATTTGCGGGCCGGAGAGGATCGGATTACCGCCGGTCAGATCCGGCTGCGCGATACTGCACTGAGCTACGTCGCCTTGCACGCCCGGATCAGCTGGACAGAAATCACAAGAAGGAGGTGAACCGGTCGAACCTGCCGGACACACCGGCGGTGGTGGTGGTGGTGCTGCGGAAACCGTTACGAGCGGACAGGTACCCATGGTTGCACCCGTTGAAGCGAACGAATTATAGGTACCCGGGGTCGTATAGATATGACTGAACGTTTGATCGTCAGCGTAGGTAGTCGGCGTTGCAGGGTAGGTACCGTCGGGGTCACTCACTCCCCACGTGGTAGCACCTGATACATCATTCGAATATGTAACGGTGCTCCCTACTGTTGTGCTGGTCGTATCTACCGTACAGTTACTCGGCTGAGGTCCATAGCCTCCTCCCCCGCCTCCTCCACTACAGCTTGGGTCCGTACCGCCACCGCCACCTGAGTTATCGCAGGGAACATTACATGCGCCCGTATCGGGGAAATACGTACCGCCCATGCTCGTACAACTGTCACTATTCTCAGCATGCGCATAAAACGGACTCATGAAAAAACCGACGATGAGGAATGAGGTCGCGATTCCGATACCTAGGGAACACAGGAGCTGCGGTGAGAAATGAGTTGTCATGCGTACCATACTTAAAATACCAATTTAGTAACAATCACGTCCGACGAGCGTATCATTTTCCCGTCACCACCCGTAAGAGGATAGTGCCAGAGTTCGCTTCCTTTCGTGGTCGCGCTCAACCAGTACACCGATTGCGGCGATACGGCGATACTGCCTCCGGCCGGAATGGACTGTTGTGATTTCACTTCAACAGTCGTGCCGGTTGCGGATACCCCATACACTTTCGTGTAGCCGTCTTTAGGATCCGTAAGCGCAAGCAGCGAGCGGTCAGCTGATTGCGCAACGCGCGTTACGGGTGAAAGCGACGCATCTTTCAGAAGCACGGCGTTTTCCTTAGTTGCGACAGTCGTACGCTCGACGCCTTGTTGTGTCAGACGTAGTACGGTGCCGTCGTTCAAGAAGAACACGGTGAACCCCGGCGCCCGATACAATTCCTTGCCGGAAGCCGAATCGAGCACGACGACCTGCCACGAGAACGGCAGCCCCGGATTACCCTTGGCTTCGGCGTACGCGATCTTGGTTCCGTCGGGTGAGAGCGCTATCGAGCGTTTGAAGCTCGCGCTGCTCACCAGCGGCTTCATATCTTTGGCAACTTCGAAGACCTTCGACGTGCGCGTATAGAGAATGGCAGCAGCAGCGCCGTCGGCACGAGCGTAATCGCTGATAGTCCTATTGCGATCGACATTCCATGCCGTCGCGGAAGCCCCCGGATTGGCATCGGTATATATACGGCCTCCGTCTTGAGGGGCTAGGACGTAGACCACATTCTTCAATTCCTTCGGGTCGGTGAGTTGATGCACGTGCGCACTGACCCAAAGCCGAACAGCTGCAGCGCGCTCCGGCTGATAGTTCAGTACGAAAAAGAAATACCCTACCGCAAGCACGATGAGAACCGCTATAACGATAGCTACGATGCGGACAATGCGATGAGCCGGAGAAGGCGGGGCGGTAGGGAGCGTATACTCGGGTGGCATAGAGTAAGTATACGCATTTCCTGAGCATTCTTTCGCACTGGTGTGGATACGACTACGTTATCCGCCGTTAAGGGTATCGATATCTTTCTGGAAGGTGTCCGCCTTGCTCATCACGCTATTGGCATACACCTGTCCTGCCGATGCCCAATTGCTTCCTGCGTAGTATTTTGCGGCCGCCGTATGTTCTGCGGCTGATCCCCCGCCCGCTCCGCCAACGGCAGCAAGATAGAGTCCCGTTGCGGTAATCGCATGCAAATTGTTCCATGGGTCGGTCGCGGAGACACCGAGCGCGGCTTTGAGCTGACCTTCAATACCCGTCCAGGTCGACGGAATGAACTGTGTCGGACCCATCGCGCCGCCGTACCCGCCCGGTTGCGGGCACGAAACGGGCGTCGTGGACCAATCGCGTCCGAGCGCGTCCATGATGCGCTTGAATACCACCGTGTCGCGCGGCGCTTTCATCACGCCGGAGAACGGTGTTCCCGTATTTTTTCCCTTTCCGTCACCGGTAGTAAGATCCGTCACGAGACACTGCCCCACGTTTTTACCGAGGTCTGATTCCTGTGAAAGAATCGCGAGAATGAACGCGGCACGTACTCCCGTAATACGGGACGCCGTCTTTGCGTATTCGATAGCGGTGCCGAGCGGTATGGCACCGGAGCCTCCGGCAAGACCGAAGAGTTCAACGCGAATCTGCGCTGCAGTTTTTTGCTTAACGGCGACGATAGCCTTATAAGCACTTTCCTGTCCCTTCGTTTGCGTGAGAAGCTGCTGTTTCTGGTTCTGCTGGTCCTGAACTTTTGCTTTCGCGGCAATCTGCAGCTGAGCGATGTCGGACTCTTGTTTACGCTGCGCTTCGAGCGTCGCCTTCTCGGCTTCGGTCTGAAGCTTGATGCCCGTTATCTGCGTATAGGATTTTCCGAGGGATTTTTTTATGGAAACGTAGGAATCGAGGTCGCTGAACAGATTCGAAAGATTTTGTGTCGAGAAAGCAACTTCGACGATGGAGAAGTGATCTATCTCGTCGGTCTGGCGCAAAATTTCCGCGAGCGATTCTTTTTCCGACGAAAGCTTATCGCCGAGGGTGGTTATGGTTTTCTGATGGACCGTAATATTCGAATCGAGTTGTTTGATGGCAACCTGCGTTGCCTGTACTTGAAGCTGCGACTTTTTAATTTGTGCGTTCAGGGTTTGCACTTCGGTTGAAAGCGACTTGCCCTGTTTAGCGAGCGAATCAACGGTAGCCTGGTTGTCGGCTATTTCTTTCTCGAGACTATTGAGCTGCGACTGGAGTGCGGCACGACGGTCGTCGGTCAGAGCCTGGGCGTAGATGGCGTGAGGAATAAACGCTCCAGCGGCTAGCGCAAGGAGTAACGCACCTACGAACAACCCGCCTACAGAGAACCGAGAACGCATATAGGTATCATTATATCAGACGTAAGAAAGGCCGATTCCTGTCGGAATCGGCCTTTCTTACGCTCAATCTTTCAAAAAAAGATGCCGAACGACCTTAGATGCAAGGCGCGGCTGAGGAGTGAAGCGAGCCGTATGTGCTATACGGTGAGCGAGCACCGGAGGGCGCAACGAAGCAGATGAGGTTGTTATGCGGCTTCCTCGGTTTCGTCACCACTCTCTGCCTTGCCTTTGGCTTCAACTTCGATGGCATCCATGTCAGGAGCAGCCGTATCCTCTTCTTTCTCTTCCTCGACAGCTTGTACGAGCGCCACGACGTCTTCCATCTCCGCTTTGACGGTAACGCCTGCAGGAATCTTGATGTCGCTCACGTGTATCTGGTCGCCGTCCTTTGCGAGCTTTGAAATATCAACTTCAAGTTCGTGCGGAAGATTCGCGGCATCTGCCTCGATTTCGAGCTCGTGCATAACCTTCACGAGGTTCGAGCCTGCCTTCACGGCCGGCGATTCGCCGACGAAGCTGAGCGGTACGGCGATTTCCACCTTGGCACCCTTTTCGATTGCGTAGAAATCAACGTGGCGAGGAATGCTCGTTACGGGATGCAGGTCCACGTCGTGAATGAGCACCTGAAGCGGTGCGGAGAGTCCAACTAGCTCGAGAACGGATGATTCTCCCGCGTCGCGGAGGATTTTCTTGAACTCATGGAGCGAAAGAGAAAGCGAAAGGGATTCCTGCTTCGGGCCGTACACGACGGCAGGAATGCGACCCTCTTTGGAAAGAGAGCGGCCGGCTTCTTTGCCGGTCAGGGTGCGGGGCATGGCATTAATAGTCAACATATATAGAGGATTGAATTACAAAACGGAGTATGCCCCTTACCACAATTTTGGTCAAGCGTTCAGGCCGTAAAAGCAAGGCTTTGTAACGAAAAGTACGTTATCCGAACAAAAAATAATTGTGGTAAGGGGTCCTAGG
>JAQBRK010000019.1 GCA_028286505.1 Parcubacteria group bacterium | reverse complement strand
CCTTCGCGTAGCGGGCCCATGCGTTCGCTCGTAATACCAAGGTGCTTGCCGATGGTCGCGAAGAAGCGCTGATGGCTGAAACGTCCCAAGCAGTAGTACAAAGTGTCGCCGAGCACGTCAGCAACGACGAGCACGAGGAACACCGTCAGGAAATCGAACTCACCGGAAGCGACGAACGCGCCGGCGATAGCCGCGGCGACGGGGCCCTCAAGAACGGCGATGGGGAAAAGTACGGCGTAGCCGTAATGAGAGAGGAGTTCTACCAGCTGGGTAAGAAAAAAGTGATGCATGCAGTACCAAGAGTACGTCCAGAATCATTTGGACGCTAGCTGAATCAAAATGGGATTTTGATTCAGGGAATCTGAGTGAGGATCCCGGAACTCACAACAACGCAGATGAGGATTCTGGACGTACTCTACCTCTTTAAGCCTGCGCCACGGATAAAGAGGAACAGCGTCAACAAGAAAAAGAACACGGTGAGCCCTCCCATGACCGCGAAGCAGACCGCGATGGAAACGTCGGTCACGCCGAGGAAACCATACCGGAATGCGTTCACCATGTAGAGGATGGGATTGCCGAGCGAAAGCGTGCGGAAGAAGGGCGGGAGCTGATTGACCGAGTAGAAGACGCCGCCGAGGTACGTAAGCGGCGTGAGAACGAACGTCGGCACGATGGAGATGGCATCGAACGATTTGGCGAAGATACCGTTCACGAGCCCGGCGAACGAGAACAGGAGCGAGGTCAGGATGGCCGCGCAGAAAATGATGAGCGCATTGAAGATTACGAGATGCGTGAAGAAGAGCGAGGTGGCGACCACGAGAACGCCCACGATCATGCCGCGCATGACGCCTCCCGTAACGAATCCCGCGATGATGGTCCACATCGGCATCGGGGACACGAGCTGTTCGTCGATGGTGCGCTGCCACTTCGCGAAGTAGAAGGTCGATACCGTATTCATGTATGCGCTCGTGATGAGCGACATCATGACGATGCCCGGCACGATGAAAGAGATATAGGACAATCCGTTGATGGCTTTCACTTGGCTTCCGATGAAGGTACCGAAAATGGCGAAATACAGAGCGGTCGTGATGACCGGCGGAAGCAGGGTCTGCGACCAGATGCGCACGATGCGGATGAAGTCCTTGCGGACCATCGTGTAGTAGCCGATGAGGATGGGAGAGCGGTTCATATTGTATTTACTAACTGTGCGGAAAAAGCTTCAGATGCGAGGCATGGGCAGGCACTCGAAGTAGACGTATGTGCTATACGGCGGATGAGAGGGACGGGGCCCATAACGACGCAGATGAGTTTTTTAAGCATGGTTAGAGTCTTTTTCGATGATGTTCACGAACACCTCTTCCAGGCGCGAGCCGGAATTGCGGATATTCGAAACCTGGATACCCGTCGCCGATATTTTACGGAAAGCGTCGTTCACGGTTTCTCCCGGATTAAGCGTGAGCTCGAGCGTAGTCTCATCGACTTTCTTTATCTTGAGGTCGCGAAGGAGCACTTTTTGCGCCTCGAGTATAGGCTCTTTAGTATCCAGAAGCAGCGTTACGTAGTTCAGTTTCGCGATAAGCTCTTTCACGCTTCCCTCCTCTATTATTTCGCCTTTGTTGATGATGGCGAGGCGGCTGCAGAGCAGCTCCACTTCTTCAAGATAGTGGGTCGTGAGCACGATGGTGGTGCCGTTCGCGGAAAGCTCGCGAAGGAAGTCCCACATGCCGCGACGAAGCTCCACGTCCACACCCGCCGTCGGTTCATCAAGCAGGAGAATTTTTGGCTCGTGCACGAGCGCGCGTGCGATCAAGAGGCGGCGCTTCATGCCGCCCGAGAGCGCCATGGCGGTATCGCCGCGCTTCTCCCAGAGCCCAAGTTGGGTAAGCACCTTCTCGGCTCGTGTGCGGGCTTCAGGACGCGGAATACCGTAGTACCCCGCTTGGTCGACGATGATGTCCTCGACCTTTTCGAAAATATTGAAATTGAATTCCTGAGGCACGAGTCCGATGAAGCTCTTCGCCTTATCGGGGTCCTTATCGACCGAAATGCCGGCGACTTCGATGGTACCGCTCGTCTTGGTGGTGAGACCCGCGACCATGCTGATGAGGGTGGATTTGCCGGCACCGTTGGGCCCCAGCAGTCCGAAGAATTCCCCCTGCTTGATATCGAGTGAAACGCCCTTGAGGGCTTCCGTTCCCGTGTCGTAGACCTTCTTCAGATCCACTATTTTAAGTGCGCTTTCGGGTGTGGTGGAGGTGGAAGACATGTCGTAAGGGCAGTATACCCAGCACTAACTTTTTGAACAAACTGGGGACTTCAGAACCCCCCATCTACACGATGGTACGAAGTTAGTGCTGGGTATAGCATTTCCTCTTTTTCCGCTAATATGTGTACAAATGCTTGACGTTCTTTCTCCTGCATCGCGCCGTTTCCTCCGCTACGCGGCGGTTGGCGTGGCAACCCTGTCGTTCGATTTGTTGCTGCTTGCAGCTCTCACGCAACTTCTCCACATCCCCTACTATATTTCGACTCCCTTTGCTTTCCTGGTAGCGGTTTCCATAAATTATGTCGTTAGCCGCGCGTTCGTGTTCCGTGGGACCGAGCGGCCCGTGCATCACGGTTACGCCTATTTCATTTTGCTAGCACTTGCTGGCGCGGTGTTCATTACCGCCTCGGTCGCCTTCCTCGTTACGTATGTTCATCTTTACTATCTCGTAGCACGAGTACTCGTTGCCGGTTTTGTGGGTATCGCGAACTATCTTATCAATTTGCATTTCAATTTCCGCGTCGCGGGTCATCACGTTTGACGAAACGATTAAGTGTGCTATTATATTTTCAGGTGGTGTTTGCGGATGGCCGCGAACGACCTTGAGGGAAATCCGATGAAGCGCTGGGGACTGACACTTCTGGCAATCGTCGTTGCGGGCGTTCTGGTCGCGAGTTTCTTCGCACAGAAATACGAAGCCACGATCGCGAAGAACACCGTAGCGCATCCGTGCTGCGACGTTCCGAAATGACGAGTCCGAGCCGCCGTTCGTATCTTTCGCACTTTGCGATCGATGCGGATGGCGGTTTTGCGTAACCGGGCGATAAATTGACAAAAACACCCGTAAGGTGTGTTATGTGGTTCGTCCCCGTTCAACCAACCTTCCGGAAGGACAGTCATGAAGCTTCTCATCTGCGTGGCGGCTCTGACCGCCCTAGCCTGCCCCGCTCTCGCTCAAACCGAGCTCACGCCTAAACGGAGCTATGCCGAACTCACCATCGCGGATGCCAACAGAGTGGCGGCGTCGCCCCGCTCGATGGAGGCCAACTGCGCCTGGTTCGTGAAAGCGGCCGCGCACCCTCCCGTTCATCGTGCGCCGCCGGCAAATCCGCCTCTCGACCCGACGCTTCGCATCGGTCTTACCGGTCGCGAGGCACGCATCGCGCAGGTGAACGAGCAGTGCATTGTCTTCCTGGAGACGCATCCACCTACTGATATGTAACCCGCCGCCGTTCGGTCGCTCACTTCGTGAGCTGACCCGAACGGCGGTTTTCGTATATATACAGCTCCTACTTGACATTTATATAATTGTGGTGTATCATACTACATGAAGGTGCGCTTGCCCTTTTCCAATTCACTCAGCTCTCAAGGAGAGAACCATGAAGCGTCTGCTTATTGCGGCCGTTGCCGCTCTGACCATCGCGTCGCCTGCCTTCGCCGCCGATCAGCCCGTCTTCCCCAGCCCCTGGGGTCCCGGCGCCCTCAATGAGCGAAAGCTCGACGAAGCTCAGCGA
>JAQBRK010000017.1 GCA_028286505.1 Parcubacteria group bacterium | reverse complement strand
CATCCGCTTCAATACGCGGCGCACTTTCTTCAACTGATTGGTCAACCTTCAATGGCAAGCAAGCAGCACTTTCATTCACGTATCCGCTCGTGAACTCTGCGAACACCATCTCGCTTGCGTTTGGTACGACGACCGCGAACTCGTGGAGCGCGTTACAGCAGTTCAATGCAAACGCTTCGACGACGCAGTTAAGCGTCTCGGGAAACTCATACCTTTCCAATCTCGTGTTCGCGAACGCAGCGACCACGACGGTCGTGAACAACAACGCATACGCATGGACCATTGCGACATCGACGACAGCAAAGCCGCTCTTCAAAATCGATACCACGACCGGCTCTGAAGGTGTGACGCTCGGTACCGGTCTCGGTGGAAGTGTCATCATCGGTGCGGTCGGTGTTACTACCAACCTCGTCTTCGAGGAAAACACCACCATTAAGGGACAGAGTGGTGGCCGCGCACTCACGTTCGGCGCTACGGGCGACACGATTAACTTTGCAGTGAACCTCGGTATTGGAACCACCTCCGCAAGCAAAGCGCTCTCGGTTCAGGGCAACGGTCTGTTCTCCGGAGATATCTTTGCAGCGAACCTCACTGCAACGGGAACTGCGGCAATTAATGGTACGGCGACCATCGGTAACATCATCGACAGCGGTCTTACGGCAAATAACCTCACGTACACGAACGCCAGCAAGCAGCTCGTGAGCGTCGCCACCACTTCGCTCGCTGTAGGTTCAGAACTGACGTACTCCGGTACTTTCGGCGCACTCGTGGGCGGAGCGAACGGTACACTCACCATCACTGCGAACGGTGTGGCGCTCACGAAGCTTGCGACCATCGCCGCGAATTCCATTCTGGGTAACTCGACCGGTGCGACAGGGAACGTAATCGCGATTGCTACGTCGTCACTCTTCACCTGGGCGGGTACCGGAGACGTCGTGCGCGCAACAAATCCTATCCTCATCACACCTAACCTCGGCACACCTTCCGCGCTTACCCTCACGAACGCAACCGGTCTTCCGCTTTCGACGGGTGTAACGGGCACCTTACCTGTTGCAAACGGCGGTACGGGTGTAGCAACCTTCACGAGCGGCCAGCTCCTCTACGGCAACGGCACGAACGCGCTAACGAGCGTTGCAACAAGTTCGCTCTCAGTCGGTACCGGTCTTTCCTCGTCGGGCACTCTCGGTGCTCAAATAGGCGGCACGGCCTCAAGCATTAGCTTCGCGGCGATTGCAGCAAACTCCCTCTGGGTGAACCAGACGGGATCTTCGGCCGTACCGACCGTCATCGCCACATCCTCGCTCTTTGTCTGGAACGGTACCGGAAGCGTCGTCCGCGACACCTCGCCAACTTTGACCACTCCGAATCTCGGCACCCCTTCCACCCTCGTTCTTACGAACGCAACCGGCCTTCCACTCTCTACCGGTGTGACGGGAACGCTGGGGGTGGCGAACGGAGGTACCGGCTCCACGACGCTCTCGGGAATCTTGATTGGAAACGGCACCAGTGCGGTACAGACCGTTATAGTCGGCTCCGGCCTCTCGCTTGTCGGAACGACTCTTACGGCGAGCGGCGGCTCCGGCACGGTGGGTTCCGGCACCACGGGCCAATTCCCGTATTATGCGGCAAACGGCACGACGCTCACCGCTACCTCGAGTATTTTCCTCGCAACAAACGGTTATGTGGGTATCGGCACAACTTCGCCGTCGCGCGCACTGACCGTCTATAGCACTGTCGCGGGCGAGGCGGTACTGCGTGTCGATGAACCGTCGCCGCGATATGAACTCTTCGAGAACGACCAGGCGGCCGGAAGCCGTCGTTGGAACTTTTGGGCAAATAACGGCCAGTTCGATTTCTTCGTTACGAACGATAACGGAAGCACGAATACCTCGGCACTTTCCATCGCTCGTTCTGGAACGAGCGTGACCAACGTGAACATCCCGAACAGTCCTCTCTCGGTTGCCTCCACGTCTCCATGGGGTCTCGTATCTATCAATCCCAGTGGTGTCTCCGGTCCCGCGTTCGTCATAGGTTCGTCAACGGGAACGAGCTTTATGGTCAATAACGCCGGAGTCGTCGGAATCGGATTCTCGGATGTAAGCAATATGACCGGACTGCTCCGCGTTAACGGTGGTATCCAATCGAGTCTGCTACGAGTGACTTCAGCAGGCAATTCGTCTGACCAGTCTCATGGACTCAGTATCTGTCAGGCCTGCGACCAGCTCGGCTCAGGAGCAGGGGCATCAGCTCCAGGAGGTGACTGGGTGCAATTCGCAAACCACAGCGGTAGCGGTGGATTCCAATTCAACGCGACGTCCGGTGACGTCTTCAACCTTATGGATGCCACGGCCGCGAACACCTCCTTCGATGTCCAGTATCGTGGCAGTTCGATATTCAAAATACTCGGCGCCGGCAATGTGGGAATCGGTACCACCACCCCCGGCACCCTGTTCTCTCTGGGCTCGTCTACAAGCTTCATAAATCTCTCGAATACTGCAACGTCAACGTTTGCGTTCGGCCTGAATATCATGAACGGCTGCTACGCCGTGAACGGAACCTGTCTTACCAACGGCGGCGGCTCCGGTACGGTGGGTTCCGGCACCACGGGCCAATTCCCGTATTATGCGGCAAACGGCACGACGCTCACCGCTACCTCGAGTCTTTTCATGGCGACATCGGGAAAGATCGGCGTCGGCTCGACTTCGCCTTACGCCAACCTCTCGGTGCATGCGGCGGCCGGATCCACAAACACGACCCTGTTCGCGATCGGCTCCTCGACCGCGTCCGCAACGACCACGCTTTTCAGTGTCGACAACACGGGCCTCACCGCAATAGGTAACTCGGTCGGCACCGGTGATGCCGCATTCCAATTCGCTTCCGACGTAAATGCCTGGGCTGTCGGGTATAACTCAAGCGATAAATCATTCACGATAGCTTCGTCAACGCTGCTCACGAGTAACGCGGCATTCACTATCGCCAAGGGAATAAGCAGTAATAATATCGGTATCGGTTCCTCCACTCCCGGCTCGCTTCTCTCGATAGGGAGCGTGAACGGTATCAACTTCTCTACGGCAACGTCGACCTTCAGCAGCACGGGCGGCATCAATCTTGCGGGCGGCTGCTACGCCGTGAACGGAACCTGTCTCGGTTCCGGTAGCGGTACCGGTGTCGTCGGTTCCGGCACCACGGGCCAGTTCCCGTATTACGCAGGGAGCGGCACGACGCTCACCGCTACCTCATCGGTCTTCATGAGCGCGGCCGGTAACTTGGGTCTTGGCACGACGAGTCCGTATGCGCAGCTTTCTATTCTTGGACGCCCGGGAGCTTCTGTCGGCACCACGCTCTTTGCCATAGCTTCTTCTTCCGGGTCGAACCTGTTCTCGGTATCGGGAGATAACGTCGCAAGCTTCGGTGACGCGGCGACCGCGGGAGACGCTATCTTCCAAGCCGGACCTGATACGAGCGCATGGTCATTCGGTATAGCGTCGACGACCAAATCCTTCATCATCGCTTCCTCTACCGACCTGTCGGCGAATATTGCGCTCGCGATCGCCAAGGGCGGTAACGTCGGCATCGGTACCTCTTCACCTTCCACCATCCTTACGGTCGGCGGTAACGTATTGGTGGGTGCTGCTACGGCAGGAGGAACGAACGGGACGCTCTCCGTCGCCAATCTTGCCTCCTGCGGCGGCATACAAACGAACGCGAACGGTCTTATGAGCTGTACGTCGGACGCACGCCTGAAGGACGTAAGCAGCGCCTTCACCGCAGGACTCGATGCGATTCGCGGCATTAGCCCGCAGACTTACAGCTGGAAAGAGAACACGGCCAACTTCGACGGCGGCGTGAGCTACTCCGGATTCATCGCTCAGAACGTTGCGGCGAATATTCCCGAAGCGTCCAACGTGAACGCTGCCGGATACCTGCAAATCAACACCACGACCATCCTTGCGGCATCCATCAATGCCATCAAGGAACTCGCGGGTCGAACCGATATGCTTTCGCTCGCGACCACGAGCCTTTCGGCACGACTCGCCGTAGTCGAACAAAAGGCTGCGCCGGCTCCGCTCCAGACGTTCCAGGTAGGCTCGCTTACGGTAACCGGCACAAGCTCCATTGCTTCGCTTACGGCAAACCAAGTACGGGCAACCAGCTTCAATGTGGCCCCTGAAGTACAGAACTACATCATTGGTACGACCAGCATCACTGTGCGGATTCCTAATGAAGCGCTCACGGCTTCAGGAGACGCCGACCTCTACAAGCTTGCCACGTACTCGCTCGCAATGACGCAGAATCTTTCGAACCGCTTCGACGCGCTTGACGCGAAGGTCGCAACGCTCGACGCGCGCCTCGCGGTGCTCGAGAACGTCAGTATCGTCGTCGCTACGACGACCGCTACTTCAACCGAGGTTGCCGCTCCAGCGAACCCTACCGCTTTCCAGAATCTCTTCTCGAGCTTCGGAGCGCTCATCCAGAACGGCATCGCACAGTTCAATACGCTCGTCGCTCGCCAGTTCGTTGCAAGCAAGGATGTCGACGGCACGTCGTCCGCTGGAACGGGAACTATCCTCTCGGGCAACACCACGGTCGTCGTTCAGAACAAGCTCGTGCGGGCTTCCAGCAAGGTCTTCGTGACCTTCAACGGTCCGGTCGAAGGCAGCTGGTACCTTTCTGAAAAGCAGCAGGGAAGCTTCAAGGTTACGCTTGCGAACGCAGCTTCAGCTGACGTGACCTTCGATTACTTTATCGTTCAAACGGAAGGACAGATAGCGAGCGCAGCGGGAGCGAATGCGGACACCGTACCGCCCGAAATTACGCTTAACGGTTCCGATCCGCTCTATGTGGCGGTGGGTGACACCTACGCCGATCCGGGGGTAATTGCCACGGATGCCGTTGACGGAAGCGTTGAGTACAATCTACAGGTGAATGGCCGCACCACTAATAACCAGCCGACGATCGATACTTCATCATCCGCAACGTATACGCTTACGTATACGGCATTCGATAAGTCAGGGAACTTCTCGACTAAAATCCGTACGGTAGTCGTTGCTGCGCCGGGAGGTTCGACACCAGCCCCAACTCCAGGAGAGGGTTCCCCAGCGGTGACGTCAACGCCGACGTCGGGTACCACTACACCTGCCGTAGCGCCGCCTGCATCCGATCCAACTCCAACTCCAACTCCAACGCCGACACCTGCACCTGCGGAAACTCCTGGACCGGCTCCCGAACCTATCGTTGCTGCCGCACCATGAGTACAAAACCTTTGCGAAAGATGCCGGGTGCCGTGCCGCTTTCCATGCTCATTGCACTTGTCGTGGCGTGTACCGGGATTGCCGTGCAGCCTGACACCGCTCATGCCGCATCAAGCTACTACCGCACCGTCACCATCGACCATACGAAGGCAGGGTCATCGAACTCAACGAATTTTCCCATTCTCTTCAATACGACGGACGCATCCTTCATGACGGTGGGTAACGGAGGAAAGGTGCAGAACGCAAGCGGGTATGATGTCCGATTTTATTCGAACGTCGGATTGACGACTCCGCTTGCGTTCGAGATAGATTCCTACAACGGCACCACCGGACAGTACGCCGCATGGGTGAAGATACCGACCCTTTCCGCTTCAGTGGATACCGTCATATATGTCGGTTATGGCGACGCGTCCATCAGCACGTCTCAGGAAGACGTGGCGAATACCTGGGATTCGAACTTCAAAGGCGTATGGCATTTCCGCGATGGGGCGACCCTTTCCGTCGCTAATTCGATTCCCGGCGGCATTGCGCTCACGAACAGCGGCGGTACCGCAAGCTCGAGCAGCATGGTCGGTGGAGGTCTCGCACTCAACGGTTCGACGCAGTATGTGGGAAATGACACGACGACCGCCTTCGGCGATCTTCCGTACACGCTCGAGGTGTGGGTGAACCCAAGCGTCTCGAACGCCTCCGGCGTGCTGGTGGGACAGAACCAAAATACCGGCGGTGCTCGGGGGGCAGAGATAAACATCCGCCTCAATGCCGTGATGCGCGATCATTCGGTCGGCAGTAGCGCTACCATAAACCTGGACGACACCAATACGTTCACCGCCAATGCGTGGCACTACGTCAGTAGCGTCACCAGTTCCGCAACCGCGTATGACATCAAGCTCGACAATAACGCTCCTACCACCGGCAGTACGAACGTAGGAAGTTTCTCGGGTATGGGGAACTTCGAGATCGGGCGGCGCCTTGCTGCCGGCACCGGCAACAACTTCGCTCCCAAGGCAACCTATGACGAGATACGCGTATCCGACAGCGCTCGCTCCGCTGACTGGCGCACGGCTACCTACAACAGCATCAGCTCCCCGGGCACGTTCTACGCGCTCGGGAGCGAAACGGCATCGAGCGTTGCCGCTTCCGCGAAACGCGTGCTGCGGCTTTTTGCGGGCTTCAAGATACGCTTGCTGAAGGGACGCATTAGGATCGGGCAGTAAGCGAATGTATGAACCCTAATTTTCGTAGCTCTGCCATCGCTCTCACATTCGTTCTCGTTGCATCCGTGGCAGTAGGAGCGTACTTCGCTTTTCATGCTCCTCCCGCAGCCGTACCCGCTTCCGCCCCGATAACAGCCGTGACGAAGTCTGCTCCGCGAGAAGTGCCTTCCGGTACCCGTGAATATCGAAGCGTCGCTTACCACGTATCGTTGCTCTATCCCGAAGGGCTTTCGGTCGCCGAGCGGACTGAAAACGGGGGAGCAAGAACCATCGTGTTCCAGAACCCCGACACCCAGGAAGGATTCCAGATATTCATCGTCCCGTATACCGATGCCAAAGTCTCACAAGCTCGTTTTAGGGCGGACTTACCGACCGGCGTGCGAGAAAATGAGCATGCCGCCATCGTGGGCGGCGTGCCGGGTGCCTCATTCGATAGTACGGATCTCTCGCTCGGAGAAACGCGCGAGATCTGGTTCATTCATGGCGGATATCTCTACGAAGTAACCTCGCTCAGGACGCTCGATACGTGGCTGAACGGAATCATGGAAACGTGGCTGTTTTTATGAGGGTGATACACTTTTCCCTATGAAAATCGTTACCAACGGCGTCGGTGTCAGTACGACGCACCGCACGGGAATATGCGTCATTTTCGGTCTTTTTCTTTTTGCGCTCCCCTTAGCGCCGGCTCACGCCACGGTTGTTTTTCTTACCTCTGGAACGAGTTGGGCAATGCCCGTTGATGCACCGAGTACCTTTCAGGTAGAAGTTATCGGTGCGGGCGGAAACGGTTATGACGACGGTTCTCCCGGTTCGGGCGGCGGCGGGGGCGGCGGGTATGCAATACGCACGCAGGATTGGTCTCCACTTCTCTCCGGTGGAAACTTCTCGTACTCCATCGGGGGCGCAGGAAGCGTCGTGTGGTTCGGTGCGAACGGCGCCGGGGGCGTGGTTGCCAATAGCGGAGCAAACGGCGGCGCAACCGGCACAGGAGGTGCGGGCGGGAGCACAACCGGAGAAGTAGGCGACGTGGTTCGCTCGGGAGGTGCTGGCGGATTAGGTAACGGTAACGGTAACGGTAACGGCGGCGGCGGCGGCGCAGCGGGCCCTGCCAGTAACGGCGGTGCGGGCGGTTACGGCGGATGTGGTCAGGGAGGGGGAGGGGGAGGTGCCGGCGGTACCGGAACCGCGACGAACGGAACGAATAACAATTGTGGTAACACGCCGGGCGGTTCGGTCGGCGGCGGTCAAGGACAGAATGGTGCGACGCTCGCTACGGCAGGTACCCAAGACACGGTGTGGACCCAAACCAGTAACAGTGCAACGGCAGGTCCGGGCGGCGGCGGCGGCTCGGGACAGCAAGGTACGACCAGCGGCGGCAATTCGGCCGGCGGAAGCTACGGCGGCGGCGGCGGCGGTACGCGCTTTACTAATACGGGAGTAGGCGGACCGGGTCTCATCGTTATTACCTATTCCCCCATAATTATTCCAAGCCGTACCATGCGGCTCTTCGAGGGATTCAGGATAAAATTCGTGAGCGGCAGGATACTCCTGCGGCAAAAATAGATTCCATGCATTTCAACGTACATACATTCGCAAGCGGGCTCGCACTCCTTTGTGCCGGCGTCGCCGGGTACTTCCTGTACGCGGGTAGGCCGACCGAGCCTCCGGTCGACGTGCTCCTCTTCGCACCGAATTTTTCGGCGAATACGAATACGAATCAGGGTACGAACGCAGCGGCGAGTACGGTGTCTTCATCCTCGACGCTACCGCTCAATGAGACGCCGCGCATCGTACCTGCAGGCATGCGCGAATACCGAAACAGCACCTATCGCTTCTCGCTCTTGTATCCGGAGAACCTTGCCGTCGCAGTGCGGGACGAGGGAGGTGGCGCTTCTACCATTACATTCCAGAATATTGAGAAAGCAGAAGGACTACAGATTTTCATCGTGCCTTACTCGGGGGCTCAAGTATCACCCGAGCGTTTTAGAAGAGACGAACCTTCCGGCGTGCGCACCAATGCATCGAACGTAACTATTGATGGCGTGGTGGCTGCTGCATTCACCAGTTCGAATGCCTTGCTCGGAGAAACGCGCGAGATCTGGCTCATTCATGGCGGGTACTTGTACGAAGTCACCACGCTCAAGCCGCTCGATACGTGGCTGAACGGCATCATGCAGACCTGGAAATTCCTGTAATCGGCATTTTGCCCATACGGATTTATACTCAGCAGACAATGACTACTCGCACCATCGGTACTTTTTTCGCCCGAGCGTCAGCCCTGCTGCTGATGCTTGTTTTGGTAATGACGGGCGGTGCGCAAAAAGCCTATGCGATAGACACGGTCGTTTTCCTTACGTCGGGCACATCGTGGACGGTGCCGTCGGATTGGAGCAACACTAATACCATAGAGGTTATCGGCGGCGGCGGCGGCGGTAAGACGGACGGTGCAAATGGCGGAGCCGGGGGAGGGGCGGGAGGTGGCTATTCTAAAATTACAAATGCAACAACGCTTTCGGCGAGTGCGAGTGTGACGGTTGCCATAGGAGCAGGCGGCGCAGCCAGTTCGAACGGTGGTGATACGTATCTCTGCAATTCCACATCCAATTGTGCCACTATCGGAGGCACTGCGGTCCTGGTGGGTGCGCTTGGAGGAACTGGTGCTACTTCTGCAACCGGCGCAACGGCGCCCGCAACAACGGGCTTCATTGGAACCGTCAAACAAATAGGAGGTAACGGTGCAAGCGGTTCGGGAACGAACGGCGGTGGCGGTGGCGGTGGCGCCGGAGGAACTGTTGGTGCGGGAGGTGCTGGGGGAGCATCGGGTGGAAACGGTCCAAGTGGTCGAGCGGGCGGCGGCGGCGGCGGGAACGGCGGCGGTAGCGCCGGCACGGCTGCCTCGAGCTCTACGGGTGGTGCCGGAGGAAATGGATACGGCGGCACGGGAGGCGGAGCAGCTCTGACGGACGGTACCGCTGGCACGGGAGGAGGAGGAGGAGGTTCAGGAAGTGCCACGGTTGCGGGCTCGGGAGCATACGGGTCTGATTGGGATGCTACACACGGTTCCGGCGGCGCTGGCGGAGGCTCACGAATAAGTAATGCAGGAGCAGGCGGGTTGTACGGAGGCGCTGGCGGCGGCGGCGGACTGAGCGCGGGAAATCTGGGAGGGGCGGGAGCGCAAGGAGTCATCGTGATTACCTATACGCCTTCAGCAGGAGGAGGAGCTGCCGGACGCATACTGCGCCTTACCGGTACCGTTCGTCTGACAGCAGGTGTTCGGTTGCAATAAGACCTCATGAATTCAAAATTAACCACCCTACTCATTCTCGGAGTCAGCCTCATCGGAACGATTGCATTCCTTATTTTTCATAAAGATATTGAGCGTCCGCTAACACAGAACGACATCCCCTTCGTCGCGACCAGTACGGCGGCGGCGAACGCGGTGATACTTCAGCCGGGACAAAAGCTATTCAAAGATGTGGGCTATGGTTATGAATTCGCGTATCCGGAGAATTTCAAAGTTACGCAGTACAAGGAGAAAGATAATGGCATGACCATTACCTTCGAAGACCCTGCCGGAATTCAGGACTTTCAGATTTTTATCATTCCGTATTCGACGCAGATAACCGCGGCCCGCATCAAGCTCGATGCGCATCAGGTCGAGGGCACACCACAGGAAGTGGTGTTCGGAAATACGCACGCTCTTATCTTCTTCAGCAATCAGCCTCAGTTCGGGAAACTGCGCGAAGTGTGGTTCACCAACAGCGGACGCCTCTATGAGGTGACTACGGCCGCAACGAACGATACGTGGATTGCCGGACTTATGAATACCTGGCGGTTCGGGGCCGGAAGCAGCATCTAGTATGCGGGGATTAGGAAAAAAGAGGGATGCTACACTTTCGAATATGAAACCAACCCGCGTAGCCATTAATGGATTCGGCCGTATCGGCCGTGCTTTTGTGCGCCAGACCTTTGACCGCCCCGAGATAGAACTCGTTGCCGTGAATGACCTTGGTTCTCTCGAGAACCTCGCCTATCTTTTGAAATACGACACCGTCTACAAAAAAGCTCCGTTCGCCGTCTCGAGCGACAACGGAAAACTTATGGTGAACGATAAGCCGGTCGTGTTTCTTTCCGAAAAGGATCCCGCCGCGCTTCCGTGGAAGGACCTCGATATCGATGTCGTCATCGAATCGACGGGCTTCTTCACCGACTACGAGAAAGCGAATGCGCACATAACGGCGGGCGCGAAGCACGTAGTCATTTCCGCTCCCGTAAAAGACGAGTCGCCGCTCGGCGCAACGGTACTCATGGGACTCGATGAGTCTAAGATAACTACTTGTGCGATTACGAGCAATGCATCCTGCACCACGAACTCGGCTTCTCCCGTAATCGCGATACTCGACGAAACCATCGGTATCGAGAAAGCGGTGCTCTCCACGACGCATGCCTATACTGCAAGCCAAGCCATCGTCGACGGACCCTCGAAGAAGGATATGAAAGAGGGAAGGGCGGCTGCACAGAATATCGTACCGACCTCGACCGGTGCCGCAATCGCGGTGACCAAGGCCTACCCGTCGCTCGCGGGGAAGTTCGACGGCATATCGCTTCGCGTTCCCGTACCCGCGGGCTCCATTGCCGACATCACTTTCATCGCGAAGCGCGCCACGACCGTAGAAGAAGTGAATGACCTGCTTCGTCGCGCCACCACTGAAAAGCGTTGGGAAGGTATTTTCTCTACAACGGATGAAGAGCTCGTTTCCAGCGATATTATCGGCGAGCGCTTTGCCTCGATAGCCGACCTCGGCATGACGCGCGTCGTTGACGGCAATCTCGTGAAAGTGCTCGCGTGGTACGACAACGAAGCGGGCTACACGCATACGCTCGTCGAGCACGCCATAAAGGCCGGAGCCGCTCATAGCTAGGTTCGTTCACCCATGGATGTTAACGGAGTTGAGTTTCTGGAAGAAGGTAACGTACCGGTACGCAGACGAGAATTCAAGAAAAATCTTGAAGGTGTTTCCGAATGGCTCATTAGTCACAAAATCGCCAAGAGCCCCATCGAGGCAAATCGCATGTTGCTTGCGGCCATAGCCGTCATGATTCTCATCGCGTTCGGGCTCTTGGTCTTTGCAGAACGCAAACCGGTCGGGCCCACCCCTGCCCAAAAAGCTCGATTCGATGCTATGTACAAACACCGTTAGCATGAAAACGTCTCAACGTGGATTTACACTCATAGAACTTCTGGTGGTGATAGCAATCATAGGATTACTTTCATCAGTTGCACTTGCGAACTTAAACTTGGCCCGTCTGCGCGCTGCCGATGCGGCAGTGCGTGAAGAGGCGCAGCAGTTTCGCATTATTATGAATAACGAATATAGCGATACGGGAAGTTACACCGCCATCAAAAATGGAGACACGGGATGGATTGGAGGAAATAATCATTGCAGCTACATTTCCTTTGGCGGTAATTATGCAGGATCAGCTTCTGCCGTCTGTAATCGACTTCTGCAATCGAGCGGCACAGCCTGCGGAACCTACTGCGTCTTCTTCGTAAATACCTATCCAGACAGTCCCGACAAGTTTACGATCATGGCCTATCTGCCGTACGAAAGCGCAAAGGCCGGAGGCGCGCGCTATCTTTGCTATGGCAGCAGCGGAAGAACAAGCGTTTCTGACGGTACTACGTGGAGCGAAGTCGGATGTTGGGCGAATCCCTAGGCAGGGAAGGTATTTTCACGGATACTACACCTACATTCCCTAATACTCTCGCTATGAAGATATACCTTACGGGTGACCATGCCGGATTCCGCCTCAAGAAAGCCCTCGCAGAACATTTGCCGATACTCGGACACGACATCGTGGACATGGGTCCGGCAGAACTCGACCCCGAGGACGACTACCCCGATTACGTGAATCCATTTGCGCAGGTGCTTGCGAACGAGCCTGATGCTTTGGGACTTATTTTTGCTGGAACAGGCGAAGGAGAAGCGATGGCTGCGAACCGGGTGAAGGGAGTTCGAGCGGCCGTGTTCTATGGAAAGATGTCGGCAGTCGACGCGCTCGACGCGGAAGGGGGGCACTCCCAGGACGGCTTTGATACGGTGCGCCTCGCCCGTCGTCATAACAATGCGAACATCCTCTCCATAGGCGCGCGATTCGTCTCTCCGGAAGACGCCGATGCGGCAATACGGGTGTTTTTGGATACGCCATTCGATTCTTCCTCCGCTCGTCACGAACGCCGACTGAACAAGTTTTAAGGCTCATCTGCTTTGTTGCGGACACCTGCCCGTCTCATCCGCCGTATAGCACATACGTCTACTTCGTCGGTCCGTCCGCGCCTCGCATCTCAGGCCTTAAAACGTGTTCAGTAAAAGGGCAGGTATGCTGCTATCCCCCCTTGTTTCAAAGGCGTACTGCCGTCAGGCCTATACTTAAGAAATGGGCATAATCGTTCCTGCCATCCTCCCCACATCGCGGCACGACCTCGATGAGAAACTCGCACGCCTCGTAGGACTGTCGACCGAAGTACAGATAGACATCGTCGACGGTAAATTCGCATCGCCCGCCACCTGGCCGTATGGCGAAGGTGCGGTCGAGTTCGCCAAGGAAAGTGCTGCCGGCGGCACGCTCCCGTATGCGGGCGACTTGCGTATAGAAATGGACCTTATGATTCGGGACGCTGAACAGGTAACCGGAACTTGGATTGCCGCGGGTGCGTCCCGCATACTCGCCCACATCGAGAGCACGAACTATCTTCCGCGGCTCATCACCGACCTCAAGGTGAAGTACGGTCATGAGAAAGGATTCGCTTCGGATTCTCTTTCGTTCGGGCTTGCGATAGATATCGCCACCGACTCAGCTTTGCTTGAACCCTATTTAAATGATGTCGACTACGTGCAATTCATGGGCATAGACCACGACGGCAAGCAGGGAGAACCCTTTAATCCAAAGGTTCTCGATAAGATAAAAGCTTTTCGAAGTAAACACGACGATATTCCCGTTCAGGTAGATGGGGGTGTGAACCTTGAGACTGCACCGCTTCTTCTTGCCGCAGGTGTTTCGCGTCTTATTGTGGGCTCCGCGCTGTGGCACTCTCCCGACATGAAGGCGACGTATGACCGGTTCATCCAGATGACCGAACGCCACGGGCTTTATACATAAATGTGTTCGACGGACTGTGATGCGAAAGAAAAGTATTAGATGCAAGGCGCGGACAACTGGATTGATTCGGGGAATAAATCCAGGGAATTTCGAAGTAGACGCATGCGTTACCCCAAGGGCATTACCAAATCTCTAACTCACTCCGTTCGTAAGTGATTTGGGGCATATACGGCGGATGAGACGGGCAGGTGTCCGCAACAAAGCAGATGATGATTTTCTTTCGTGTCACCTGAGCGTGATATTCTGAACTCATGTCCGTCACCGATGAAGAAGTAGCTGCTCTCGAACTGAA
>JAQBRK010000042.1 GCA_028286505.1 Parcubacteria group bacterium | reverse complement strand
TCTTTTAATCCACAGTTGACGGATTATGGTCTATTTGATATAACTATAACACACTATTAATTACGAAATATGGCGAAAAAAGTAGCTAAATCAAAGGTTCCAGCAAAGAAAGCGACAGCGAAACTATCCTTTGATAGCGCCGTACTCGTGAAGAAGCTCCTCGCCGAGGTGCCTGAGCGCGCACGCGAAGTTCTCGTGTTCCGTTTCGGTCTCGGCACCTCAGCTGAGCGGGAGACCCTCGAAGCCATCGGCGAACGTTGGGGTATTACGCGTGAGCGCGTACGTCAGATCGAGGCTTCCGGTATCGAAGCTATCCGCAATTCCCGCGCTTTCCGCGAGAACGAGAGCGGTTTCTCCGAACTTTCCTCATACATCGAAGCCCAGGGCGGCATCGTACCCGAAGACCAGCTCCTTGCCGGTCTTGCGACCGATGAGAAGAGCCGTAATCGTTTCCGTTTCCTGCTCGTTGTCGGAAGCTCCTTCTTCCGCGAACGCGAAACCGACGAATTCTATGCACGTTGGCACGTCGATCAGCGCACCGCCGAGACCGTTCACACGGCTCTTACGCGTCTCTACTCGACGCTCGACGACGCAGAAGTGCTATCCGAGGGAGAAATAATCAACCGCTTCCTTGAAGAACTGAAGGACGTTAACGCCGCGTACCGTAACGAAGAGGTCCTCAAGCGTTGGCTTTCTCTTTCGAAGAACATCGGTAGCAATCCGCTCGCAGAATGGGGCAAGGCGCATGCGCCTGCCATTCGCACGAAGGGTATCCGCGACTACGCCTACCTCGTTATCAAGCAGCGCGGCGAACCTATGCACTTCTCGGACGTAGCAAAGGCCATTGGAGACGTCTTCTCCAAGAAGGCGCACGTTGCAACGACGCATAACGAGCTCATCAAGGATTCTCGTTTCGTGCTTGTCGGCCGTGGTCTTTACGCGCTCGCCGAATGGGGCTTCTCGCCGGGCGTCGTTCGCGACGTTATCGCCGACGTTCTCAAGAAGAAACCGCTTACGCGCGATGAGGTCATCGAGGCAGTCAAGAAGGTTCGCTACGTGAAGGACAACACCATTCTTGTAAACCTGAATGACTCGAAGTATTTCAAGAAGTCCAAAGACGGCAAATACGCTTTGGTGTAACCGAGCGAAGTCACTCGCATATTAGACAAAGGAGCCGCGAATACCGCGGCTCCTTTGCTATACCCCTTACCACTTTTAAAAAACCAAGCGTGTGTGATGTGTTCAACTGAGGAGAAGGTTAGAAGTGGAAAGTGGTAAGGGGTATACTACGAACATGTCATCCGGAGGCGGCTTCGATCTACTGCATGCGGCGCACGAGAAGGGAATATTCATCGATGCAAAGCCGTTCATACTCTGCTTCATCGCGGCGAACATCGCCTTTTTGACGATTGCTCCCCTTCAAACGCTCCACAACTTCGAGCTTTTGATGCTCATCTCGCCTATCTGGCTACCTATCGTCGTGGGACGATTCGCGTTCCTGCGCTGGGTCTCGGCAAATCGCATGGCGTTCCTGGCTCGCCAAGAATACGTTCTGCTTGAGATCCGGGTGCCGCGCGACGTCCGCAAGACCCCGCTTGCCATGGAAGCCGTGTTCTCTTCCATGCATCTCTCACCGGGAGAATCCACCTGGTGGAAGCGCATCGTGCTGGGTGCCGTGCGTCCTTCATGGTCGTTCGAGATTGTGTCGCTAGGTGGACGCGTCCACCTCTATGTGCGCACGCGTGTGGGATTCCGTCGCGGTCTCGAAAGCTACATTTACGCCCAGTACCCCGAAGTAGAAATCGTGGAAGCGGCCGACTACAGTCTTCTTACCGATCCGTCGCATCCGCCCTACGACCTGTGGGGATGCGAGTACAAATTCAACGGTAAGGATGTGTTCCCGATTCGTACCTATGCCGAATTCATGAAGCCGGATTCGCCGCTTGCGAAGCCCGAGGAGCAAATCGACCCGCTCGCTCAGATAATCGAATTCCTCGGTTCGCTTTCGCCGAAGGAGCAATTCTGGATACAGATAATGATACGCGTCTCCAAGGAGGAGAAATATGCGGGCCGTAAGAATGCCGCAGGGAAGAAATACACCATTCTCGATGAGAAGAACGAGGAGGTCGAGAACATCCGCACATCGACGGTTCGCAAGTCCACCCACGTGGACCCGGCCACGGGACAAACCTATGAGACCGAGAGTTTCCCGAACCCGACCAAGGGCGCGCAGAACGCGATGGAAGCGCTTGAGCGCAAAGTATCGAAGCCGCTCTTCGACGTCGGCATCCGTGCACTCTACACCGCTCCCCAGGATGCCTACCAAGGCATCGTAGTGAGCCACCTCATCGGTCTTTGGAAGCCGATTGCGTCCGCCCAGGGCAACTCGCTCAACATCACCCGTTGGCACGCGAACTTCGATGACTGGCCATGGGAAGACCGTCACGGTCACCATCATGCGCACGTGGCGCACGGCATCGTCGATTCTTACCGCAGACGGGCGTATTTCAACGAACCCTACGTCATGCCGTGGATAGTGATGAATACGGAAGAGCTTGCGACCATTTTCCACATTCCAAGCTCGGGCGTCACTACGCCGTCACTTCCTCGCATCCAGTCCTCCACGAGCGAAGCTCCTTCTAACCTTCCTATCTAACATGGCGATACGTCAGTGGGTAACGGTGATTGGCATGCTCGCTGCTTTGCATTTTGCACGCTTGCGCTCGTTCTACCTTTCTCTCGCGATTCTCCTCGCAGGTATCATCCTGAGTGTCGGCCTCGTGTTCTTCCAAGCGCCACCCGGATTTCCTTCAGGCAAGTTCATCACCATATCCGTGGGAGAAAGCATTGGGCAGGCGGCAGGCGAATTGAAAGCGGCGCACGCCATCAACTCGGTACTTCTCTTTAAGGTAGTGGTTCGACTTACGCCCGCGGTGCATGGCGTTCAAAGCGGCACATACGTATTTAGTAAACCGGTAGGTATTCTTACCGTGGCGCGTAACGTAACGCACGGC
>JAQBRK010000007.1 GCA_028286505.1 Parcubacteria group bacterium | reverse complement strand
GCATTCGAACTGACATGGGGCTACCTTAGCACAGCGGCTTATTTCGTGCCACTCTCGCGCAGTTCCCGCCCTTGCCGTAGGCCGCAGAATGTGGGAATTTGAGTCTAGTTACGTTGCCATTGTGCCTAAGCCTAGCGGGACCTAGGGCGTAACTGTTCGCAGGGCCAGTTCAGCCCAACCAGGGTCTTCGGACCCTCATCCTATGGCGTCCGAAAGGACAACCATGAAAGCCGCGATCTTTTATAGCGAAAAGTCTCACTCGAGCCGGATGCGTCGTTCCCTCGCATCCGCAAAGGGGGATAAGCGAAAACGATTCTATATGTCTTATGACACTCGATAAGTCATCGGACTACTAGCCGCCCGCCCTTTCGAGGGCCGGCACGAACTAACCCGCGATGACTGCAGGACCATACGAGACTTCGGTCTCCATGAAACCATTCGCGTCTCGCACGAACAGGGGCCCCGGACATTCCGGGGCCCCGATTCTTTTTATACGACTACTTCTGTTGCGAGATGCAGGAACGTCATGCGATGTATCTCGCAGGGACCATGCGCGCGAAGCGCTTCGTAATGACCCTTGGTGCCGTACCCTTTATGTATTTCAAATTGATATTGCGGGTACGTCGGGGCTAACTTTTTCATAAGCCTGTCCCGCGTCACTTTCGCCGCAATCGAAGCAAGCATGATGGCAGGAACTTTTCCGTCGCCACCGATGATAGTTTCTTGCTCATATTCCGGCGGTGCCTTGAGGGAACCATCGAGATACACCTTCCCTTCTTCGGGATTGGGCAGCAGCGCACGCACTCCTTTATAGAGAGCTCCTTGGACGGAGGGTACGATGCCGCGCGCGTCTATCTTTGCGGCACTCGCCAGATGCACGACGGCACGTATATTGCCGGCACGTATTTCTTCCTGAAGCCGAACGAATAATGCTTCACGTTTCTTCTCCGTGAGTTTCTTCGAGTCGTTAAGCCCGGGGAATGCTGCAAGAAAATCGAAACCTTCGAGGGCACAGATGACGCCAACCGAAACGGGTCCCGCAAGCGGTCCCCTTCCTGCTTCATCGACGCCGACGATGTACATACATCTAGAATACCAGGTAGGTTGTCAGGTTATCCACGAAGAAGAATCGTTGGTATTCTGGTAGGTATGGCGAAGAACGCATCTAATAGTCCTCAGATACTAGGCGCGGAAAAGCTGACGAGCGAGCCGTACAGCAGTACGGTGAGCGAGGCAGCTAAGGACCGCAACAACGTAGATGAGGGCGATTTGAGGCGTTCTAAATTCGTACATCTCCATACCCACTCCCACTACTCCTTCCTTCGGGCTCTCCCGAAGGTCCCTGAGCTCGTAAAAGCCGCCAAGGCGGCCGATATGGGCGCGCTCGGGATTACCGACGTCGGCAATATGCACGGCGCCGTGGAGTTCTATAAATCAGCAGAAAAGAATGGCATTAAGGCCATTCTCGGGGTCGACGCGTATCTAGCACCACGTTCTCGCTTTTCCAAGGAGCACGGTGAGGAAGGCAAGCATTCGACTATCGTGCTTCTCGCCGAAAACAATGTCGGGTATAAAAATCTGCTCGCGCTCATAACGAAGTCCTTTACTGAGGGATATCTCGATCGCCCGCGCATGGATAAGGAACTGCTCCGCGAGCATTCCGAGGGACTTATCGCCATCATGCCGTCGTTCTCGGGCGACGTAGCGCAGATGCTTAAGGGAGGAGATAAGGATGGTGCTTCCGCTACCCTTTCGGAATATGTAAGTATCTTCGGTAAGGACAATATTTTCCTTGAGATAACCCATCACCCAAAGGTGGATGGTCATACCAAACGCATGGAGACGATGAAGCAGATAGCGAAGGAATCGGGCGTACAGCTTATCGCGCAGCACGACGTGTATTACTTGAAGCCCGCAGACCGCGAAGCGACGGAAGTGATGCGACGCATCGCTCACGGCGTGCGAGGTACGAACGAGGAAGAAGATTTCTCGTTCGTCTCCGAAAAGCTTATGCGCGAGTGGTTCAAGGACGTTCCAGAGGCGGTTGACGTGAGCGGCACTATTGCGGACAGGTGCAACGTAACCCTTGAGCTCGGTAGCTGGAACTTCCCTGCTATCGAAACGGAAGACGGCAAGACGCATGCGCAGATGCTCGAAGAGAAAACGTATGCCGGGCTCACGATGCGCGGTATGGAGCGTACCGAAGAGGTGGAGACCCGCATCAAGTACGAGCTCGACGTCATTATTTCCAAAGGCTTCGCTCCCTACTTCCTTGCGGTGTCCGACCTCCTCACGTACGCGAAGAGCGTGGGCATTCTTTCCACAACGCGCGGCTCGGCTGCAGGTTCCCTTGTCTCGTACCTCACGGGCATCACGAACGTGGACCCGCTTTTCTATAAACTCCCGTTCGAGCGCTTCTTGAATCCCGAGCGTCCGAAGGCTCCCGATATCGACATGGACTTCGCCGATAACCGCCGTGACGAAATGATCGCGTACGCGAAGCGTAAATACGGGGACGATAAGGTAGCGCAAATTGGAACGTTCGGAACGCTGATGGCGCGCGCTGCAGTGCGCGACGTCGCACGTGCGCTCGGCCATGCGTACCGCATGGGCGACCAGCTCGCGAAGCTCATACCGCTCGGCTCCCAAGGATTCGCCATGACCATCGAGCGAGCGCTAACGCTTGAACCCGAACTCAAGAAGATGTATGACGAGGACGATGATGCGCGCCAGATACTCGACCTCGCGCAGCGTATCGAAGGATGCGTGCGCCACACCGGAGTGCACGCCGCGGGTGTGGTTATCGCACCGACGCCGCTCACCGAATGGACCCCGCTCCAGATCGACCCGAAGACCGAGAAGCTCATCACGCAGTACGACATGCATGCGGTGGAAGATGCGGGACTTCTTAAGTTCGATTTCCTCGGCATCAAGAACCTCGCCATTCTGTCCGACGCCATCGACCGTGTGCGCGAGAGCCGAGGCATGTACATCGACATCGAGAACATTCCGCTTGATGACGCGAAGACCTTCGCGATGCTCGCCCGCGGCGAGACCGAAGGCACGTTCCAGTTGAACGGTTCCGGCATGACGCGCTACTTGAAGGAACTGCAGCCGACGACCATTCACGACATTAATGCCATGGTGGCGCTCTACCGCCCGGGCCCGATGGAAACCATTCCGCAATACATCGAACGCAAGAAGAATCAGAAACTCATCCGCTACATCGACCCTCGCATGGAAGAGTATCTGGACGCGTCCTACGGTCTCCTCGTGTATCAGGACGACGTCCTCCTGACCGCCATCAAGCTCGGCGGGTATTCCTGGCTCGAAGCCGACACGCTTCGCAAGGCCATGGGAAAAAAGATTCCGGAAGAGATGGAGGCCCAGAAAGAAAAACTCCTCAAAGGGTTCCAGGACTTCGGAAAGCTTTCGAAAGAAAAAGGCTTGCAGCTTTGGAAACTTATCGAACCGTTCGCGGCCTACGGATTCAACAAGGCGCATGCGGCCTGCTACGGCAAGGTCGCGTACCAGACGGCCTACATGAAGGCTAATTACCCGGTCGAGTACATGGCTGCGGTTCTTACCGCAGACTCGGGCGACACCGAATCCATTTCGATATTCGTCGCGGAATGCGAACGCATGCAGATTCCGGTACTTCCGCCTGACGTAAACGAAAGCAACGGCGACTTCACCGCGGTCGTGGGCGAGAGGACGGCGGATACCGCTGCGGTCGGCGTGAAGACCGCCGACACCATCCGCTTCGGGCTCACCACTATCAAGAACTTCGGTGAGGGGATATCGCAGGCCATCATCAATGAGCGCACGAAGAACGGTCCGTTCAAGGACCTTTCAGACTTCCTTTCGCGCGCGTCCGGGAAAAGCCTCAACCGAAAATCGCTCGAAAGTCTCATCAAGTCCGGGGCGCTCGACCGGTTCGGCGAACGAAGCCACTTGCTTACCCATATCGAAACACTCCTCACCTTCCACCGCGACGCGACGCAGGAAGCGCCGCAGGATTCCCTCTTTGGTGCCGGACTCTTTGCGTCACCCGAACTCAAACTTCCGCCAAGCGACCGTTCGACGTCACTTAAGGACAAACTCGATTGGGAGAAGGAACTGCTCGGCATTTACGTTTCCGGTCACCCGCTCGATAGCCATACGGACACGAGCTCGAAGGCATCGACCACCATCGGCGAAATTCAGACCAATCCACATACGGGTCTCACCGTCATCCTGCCGGTCCTTGTTCAGGAAGTGCGCACCATCCTTACTAAGAAGGGCGAGAAGATGGCATTCGTAAAGTTCGAGGACAAGACGGCATCCATAGAAGGCGTGGTGTTCCCGAAGATATATACCGAACGCGGTCCGTTCCTGCAGGCAGGCTCATGCCTTCTTATTAAAGCGACGGTGAGCAATCGTAACGGGGAGATATCGCTCGCTATAGAGAACTTGAAGGCCCTGTAAGCTACTCTAAAATGTGTATATGCTTCGTTACGGGTCCCGCCTCGTCGTACGTCGTATCGCACACCCCAAGGGTATTACCGATAGTACTAATTCGCTTCGCTCTTAAGTACTTCGGGGCACATACGCCTACTCTCCTTAGCTGCCCGCGCCTTGCCTCTACACATTTTATAGCGGCTTATGATATAACGCGTGCAGGCCCACAGCAGAAGGAACACCTTAGATGACGACTGAGAAGCAGGAACCGTTCGTCGGCGTACAACCGACCGGTTCAGCCTATGGCAAGGCAAACTCGGACGCGCTCGGAAGAATGAACGGTCGAGCGCCTTTTTCAGAAATCACCGCCATTTCGACACTCGTGATCGGCACGAATTCCCTCCGTCAGATCAGACGTCGTGTCAGAAGACCTCTGACCGCCGCGACCCGGGCGGAAATTCGCAAAGCAATCGAGAGCCTTCAGGAGATGTGCTAGTCGCGAATCTAAGGATGCGGCGGTCCCCCTGGGACCGCCGTTTGTTTGAATAGTGCATTGTGCTATAACGCGTGCAGGACTCACAAGGAGAACGACCATGACTGATCACCTGGAATCGAAAGAGCAGCTTGCCAAGCTCCTCCGTAGCCCCGACCCGCACCGGCGTATCGTGGCAGCGGAACTGCAGCACATCGATGCCGCCTGCGTCGTCATCGAGACTCACATCGTGCAGTCCGTCGGCGGTACGCCGAACGGACTTTCCCGAGAAATCGCGGAACTGGTCGCCGACTACGGAGCCCGACTCGCGAGTGCCGCACAGGCCATCCGTTCGGAGCGCATCACAGCCTAGCCCTACTACGCGGCGGTCCCCCTGGGACCGCCGTTTATGCTATCCTTTTCCCTACCATGGCCTCCCTCGAAGAAAAGCGCCACACCCTCGCCCACCTGCTCGCGGCTGCTATCGCGGAGCGGTACCCGCACGCAAAACCAACCATCGGCCCTGCCGTAGATAACGGTTTTTACTATGATTTCGACTTCGCCGGTGGCCGCCCGGTCAAAGAGACCGACCTCCCGCAAATCGAGGAGGCGATGCGCGATGTGCTTTCCTCGTGGACGAACATGTCCGGAACCGAAGTGTCCGAAAAAGACGCGCGCGACCGCTATACGGGTAATCCTTACAAGCTGGAGCTCATCGACGGCATTGTCGCAGCCGCCGAACCCATCACGCTTTACACCGCCGGCAACTTTACCGACCTCTGTCGTGGCGGCCACTCCGAGAACCCGGCGCACGACATTAAGCCCGATTCGTTCGTTCTTGAGCGTATCGCCGGAGCGTACTGGCGTGGCGACGAATCTAAACCAATGCTCACACGTATTTACGGCCTCGCGTTCGAGACGAAGGAAGAACTTGATGCGTACCGCACCCAGATAGAAGAAGCGAAGAAGCGCGACCACAAAAAACTCGGCAAGGAACTCGACCTGTTCGTATTTTCCGAGCTTGTCGGCCCCGGTCTTCCTCTTTTCACGCCCAAGGGCACCATGGTGCGCGATATGCTCGACGATTTCGTGCAGGAACTTCGTAAGCCGCACGGGTACCAAAAAGTGGAAATTCCCCACATCACGAAGAAGGAACTCTACGAAACGAGCGGCCACTGGGATAAATTCAAGGATGACCTTTTCCGTATCAAGACCCGCGAGGGCCACGAGTTCGCGATGAAGCCGATGAACTGCCCGCATCACACGCAGATCTATGCGCGTAAGCAATGGAGCTACCGCGAACTTCCCCAGCGCTACAGCAATACGACCGCCTGCTATCGCGACGAGCAGTCAGGAGAACTTTCGGGGCTTTCCCGCGTGCGTGCGTTTTCCCAGGACGATGCTCATGTGTTCTGCCGTATGCAGGATGTTAAGAGCGAATCCCTTAAGGTGTGGGATGTCATTCACACGTTCTACCCCACGTTCGGCTTCGACCTCAAGGTGAGGCTTTCCACCCATGACCCTGAACACATGGAAAATTATTTGGGAGAGATAGAAGTCTGGGACAAGGCCGTCGGAATGCTTAGCGAGCTGGTGGACGAAAAAGGTGTTGAGGTCATGGATGGTGTCGGCGAAGCGGCATTCTACGGGCCGAAGCTCGATTTCATGGCGCAAGACTCACTCGGTCGTCAGTGGCAGGTGGCTACCATCCAGCTCGATATGAATCAGCCGGAACGCTTCGATCTTACCTGCATCAACGAAGAAGGTCAGAAGGAGCGCATCGTGATGATACACGCCGCCATCATGGGCTCCATAGAACGTTTTCTTTCCATACTTATCGAGCACACCGCTGGCAACTTCCCCGTTTGGCTTTCTCCCGTACAGGCTCGCGTCATTCCCGTTTCCGACGCACACGCCGAGTACGCACAAAGCATCGTAGACGGGTTCGTATCTCAGGGTATTCGTGCAGAAGCCGACCTCGCGAACGAATCGCTCGGAAAGAAAATACGTGCCGCAAAGGGAGAAAAAATTCCGTATCTGCTTGTGGTGGGTGATGCGGAAGTAGAAGCTAAGACGGTTTCGGTGGAAAGCCGCGAGGAGAAGATCGGGGTTATGAGCGTTGAAGATTTCACGCTCCGCATCGTCAAGGAAATCACCGACCGCAGCTAGAGTTTTATATTCTGAACGTGACGAGGCCCCGAACAGTGTCGGGGCCTCCTTCGTTTTGTAGTGGCCGCTTATCGCGGCTTGGGGTACAGCGCGTCTTGGATTTGCGCTTTGATGTGCTGCACTCCGGTATCGGCTGCGTGCTCGCTTTGACCCGTGGCCACCAAATAGATGCCGACGAAGCTCAGTACCACAGCAATTGCCGTGATGACGATGGCGCGCGACCGGTCGTTCGAAAGTTCTTTGTCGGTTCCTTCCTGCATTGCCGTCTCCCTGGTTGCGGCAGGTGTTCCTGCTCGCCTGGAAAAAGTATGCGCTGAGCGCGCATAAAAGCAAACACCCGCAGCGAATGCTGCGGGTGTTTGCTTTTCTTTTGGTTCTTGAACTCTTGTAAACCGGGCTAAAAGATTCAGATGCGCGAAGAGAGGAGGAAATTTCTGGAAACGTACTAGCAGTACGGTGGAAGAGATTTCCGAACTCTCGACAATGCAGGTGGAGCTTTAAGACGGTTTACGCTTCGACTACCCTTCGACGACCTGAAGCGCGCGCGTAACCGCAAGCTTCACGCCAGTCACTCCTGCCGAGTAGCTGGAATCGACGGCGGTCGAAAGCGAGGACACGAGGCGCTCGAGGAAGTTCGGTGCGCAATCTACACAGACGCGAGCCACTTCAGGATGTACGGCGGTGCCGTCCATCTTTGCGCGGTACGCATCATCGAGAGCG
>JAQBRK010000009.1 GCA_028286505.1 Parcubacteria group bacterium | reverse complement strand
CTATCCTATGGTTGAAGGTCTAATCCTGCGAACGGAGGAATGCCTGTACCGCACGGTTGTATTCTTCGGTTTTATTCCAGAATGGGAAATGAGCGCTGTCTTCGAAGACTTCGCACTGTGCATTTGGGAGAAGCTCTTGGAATTTCGCGGCACTTTCGGGTGTGGCCTCATCGTATCTCCCACAAAGTAGCAGTACGGGTATGGCAATTTCAGGTAATCTTGGCACGAGGTCGAAATCCGAAAGTGTCCCATTGGGCTTATATTCTTGATCACCCCACATATAGTTGTAGAGTGCACCGTTCATCTTCGTGTCGCTACGAACGCACGCTTCTGGATACGGCAACAACCGCTTCACGAATCGATCGTAATATTCGCGCGAGGCCCTTTTATATTCTTCCGAACCCTTCTTCGCGGTCTCAAGTGCGGCGCTCATGTCTTCGGGAAGCGAAGCTATAAGACGTTGTGCATCTTCGACCCAGATCGGAGTACCGATATACGGGTCGGAAAGAATTAGGCTTCGCAGACCATGAGGTTTTTTTAGAGCAAACGATAACGCCAGAGCTGACCCCCATGATTGGCCGAGAAGGTGGTATTTTTCGAACGAAAAGAAGTCGACTATATCCTGTAGCTCAGTTACAAAATGCTCTACTGTCCAAAGGGACGCATCAGATTCGTCGGAGTTGCCGCATCCGAGCTGATCATAAAAAAGTACTTGCCTATCTTCGTCGAGGGCACGAAGCGGTTCTAAATAATCATGCGGATATCCCGGTCCACCATGGAGGACTATCAGAGGTGTCGAACCCATTTCGCCATTCATTTCATACCATACTTTTCCGCCCTCAACCGGAATAAACCCTTCGATTCTTTTCATACTATTTCAAAAGAGCGATAGAAATACCGAAAATACTCGAAATGATGGTGATGACCCAGTAGCGCATAGTCACTTTATAAGCGGGCCAGCCAAGCGCTTCGAAGTGATGGTGAATAGGCGCAATGCGGAACAGCTTCCGATGGAAGACCTTTTTAGAAATGACTTGCAAAGCGCTTGTTGCGACAGTGACGGTGAGCGGGAGCGCGATTATCGGAAGAACGGCGACCCCGACGCCCTCGCCGAGTACATCTGCGGAAAAAGCGGTAATCGCGAGCGCGACGGTAACGGCCATACTCCCTGTTTCGGATAAATAGAACCTGGCGGGTGGGATATTGAACCAGAGGAAGGCGAAGAGCGCTCCCGCAACCGTAGCGGCGAACGCCGCGAGAGATACCTGGTGCTGTGCAAACGCGATAGCGGCATACGCCATGAAGATGAAAGCAAAGATGCCCCCCGCGAGGCCATCGATGCCGTCTATGATGCCTCCTGCATAAATGGCGAGCGTCACAATGATGAAAAAAGGAATGAAGAGCGCGCCCAGTTCAATGGGCCCTACGAACGGTACTCCGACTGAAGAAACACCAAGCTTCGCGAAGAACCACCAACCCGAAAATCCTCCCAGTAGCGCAACGACAAGCAATCGCCAACGCAGCGAAAGGCCACCGTTGCTGCGGCTTACTTCAAGAACGTCATCAAGGAGTCCAACGAGCGCGCCGACAACGAGAGCGAAAAGCGGCAACCAGGTTTGGCCACGATTCACGAAATCAAGGCTCATAAAGGGTTCTCCGAAGAGTGCGGCGAGTGCCATGACCAAGAGCGCCGTTAGAAGTGTTGCTCCCCAGACGACGATGCCGCCCATGCGGGGTGTCGAAACCTCACGCTCGCTATGAAGGGTGTCAAAAAGCGGTGTGCCGGCACTGTCCCCCATTCCCTTCCTCCCGCCCTTCTTCTTCCAGGCTTTGTATTGATAGAGGTAATGGGTCACCACCGGCGAAAGAGCTATGCCGATGACGAAGGCGACAACGAATGGAATTAAAACTCTTGCTGCGTTGAAGATCATACTTACGGCGCCGAAGTGTCGGCGAAGTGGTCGAGCGTTCGCCCCACGAGAGTCTCAATGTCGCTGAAGCGTCCGTCACGGGTGGAACCGAGAACGACGACCGCAATAGGATGCCCGATGCCGGCGTCGAATACGACGACGAGGTTGCCGCCGGCAAGATCGGTAAAGCCGGTCTTCGAAAGAAGCGGATTCGGTACGTGAACGATGTCTTGATTCGTGTTCGGAAGCGTGTGACTGAAGCCGTTCGTGTCGCGTATCGTAATTTCCTGCTCAATGGTTGAACGGGCGATGCTCGGTGCCTTCTTGAGTAGCGCTCCGGCAAGTACTGCTACGTCCTGCGCCGAACCATAACCGCCCGAAACCTGTGTGGTTTCGTCGAGACCGGTTCCGTTAAGTGCGTAGGTTTGAGTAAGTCCGGCTGCTGCTGCTGCTCCGGCGAGCAGCTGTTTACCTGAAGTCGCGTTCTTGGTCGCTGCGGCTTCGGCAATTGCTTCTGCGGCATCGTTCGATGACGCCACGAGCGCGAGACGGGCAAGGTCCTTGAAGGCGAATGTTTCGCCTGCCGTGAATCCGCTGTCACCTTCTTCCGCTAGAGCCGCGTCGCTGATGACGACGGGAGAGTTCGCGTCGAGCGTATTCACTGCCGCGTACATGGTCAAAAGCTTCGTAAGCGAAGCAAGCGGGAGTTGAGACTGGGAGTTTTTCTCGAAGATGACTTTCCCTGTGGTGAGGTCGTAGACGATGGCTGCGTGGCCTTGCAGAGAAATCCCCGCATAGGCACTCTTGTGCTCTATAGGGGTAGTGACGGGAGCGACCACCGCTACCTGTTGAGGAGCCGCATGGGAACCGAGTACGGGAACCATCATGATGCCGAAGCCGATAAGACCAAGAGCCGCCATAGTTGCGGTTGCGGTTTCCTTCATCAGACGCCCGTGCTCGACGCGCGCAATAAGGTTCTTCAATTCGGGATTATCGGAGGCTTTCATGATTCGGATTCTACACTTCCTTTTGCCTCCTGTTCGGCCATCGTGGCGGTGAATTCGCTGTAGCGCGGGAGGTCTTCACGCTTCGATACCCCAAGATGAGCAAGGGCGTCAACCGTAGGGGTATAGCGAGCGCGACGTTTATCGGCTGCGTCCTCCGATCGCTCGATAAGACCGCGAAGCGTGAGGGAGCGGATGGCCGCACCCGAGTTCACTCCACGAACCCAATCTATTTCTCCGCGCGTAGCGCTGCCACGGTAGAGGATCATCGCAAGTGTTTCAAGGCTTGCTTTACCCAGGTCGCGCGAAAGCTCGGCCTCGCGTAATTTCTTTACGATAGCGGACGCGTCGGGAGCGGTGCGGAGTTCAAGCTCGTCAGCCGTTTCGATCAGTGCAAGACCGTGACCATTCAGATTCGAATGTAATTCACCGATTGCTTCCGTCAGTTCTTCCGGAGAGATTTCCAGAATGGTTGCGAGACGTTTCTTGGATAATGACTCTCCTGCCGCAAATAGTACGGCTTCAAGAAGGGCGGGAGTGGGTAGCGCCATAGTCCCTACACAATAGCAAGTAACGGCCCTCTCGAGAACCCTTGAGGTAATGAATAAACAATGCCCACCCGGTGAAGGGTGGGCACATGCTTCGCTCGATATCTTGTTTCAAATGACACAGGTCTGAATGCATTTGTGAACCGCCTCGAGGTAGGCGGCCGCCATGACCGCTTGGTCATGGAGTGCATGTCTCGCGTGAGGAGTCTGAGCCTTCTTTAGATCCTCGAGGAGACGTTGAAGCTCCTTTCGCTTTTCAGCGACCGTCCCGACAACTCTCGCATGAAGCGTTAGAGCCGCTTCATCTCCGAGAAGATCCGCGGAGCGGTCTTTGCTGGCCGAGCGAATGCTATCTTCGATTTTGCTTGCATAGGCTTCGAGCTTTTCAAGCCCTTCCTTGCCGTTGTACTCGTCGATCATAATCGCTTCAAACACTGACGCGTTTAGTGCCAGGGTTACGGCCCAATCGCCACTGGTATTCGCGGTTTGTGTGGTCAAAACAACCTCCATTGATCCTGGGAGGATAATGCCCTAACTATTTCAAAAATCAACTGTAGTTAGGAACGGCACTCGACGTATTGGTGATACGAATATCGGCAAAGGTATCGTGCTGGGCGGCATCCACCGCTCCCTGCTTCACGAGCTCAAGCAGAGCGAGGAAGGATACGATTATCTCCACTTTTTCTTTCGTGTCTCCTGCAAAGTCCTTGAACGAGAGGGTGAGCGTCTTCTGCACGCGCTCGACAAGCCTTCCCATCATCTCTTCAATGGTGACGAGCGGACGAACACGTACTTCGGGAAGTTTTTCTTCTTTCTCGAGCGTCAGGAGCGTATCGGCGAGTGCATTCGTAAGGTTTGCGAGGGTGAGGTCCTTGCTTGGCGCGAAGGTTACTTCGGGAGCACGCTCTCCAGCTGAGACCATCACGGAGCGACCGAATACTTTCGAAAGCTCGCGCATCATGTCGCGCACGCGTTCGTATTCCGCAAGTCGGCGCTTCAACTCGTCGACATCGGTCTCCTCGTCCTCCGAAAGCTCGAGGTCCGGAATAAGCGACTTTGATTTTATTAAAAGCAGCGTAGCGGCAACGCCGATGAACTGTGCGGCATCTTCCATCGGAAACGACGCCTTGGTGCGCACGTGCGTAATGTAATCGTCGGTAACCTGCGAAAGCGTGATTTCATTGACCGAAAGCTTTCTCTTTTCGATGAGGTCGAGGACAAGTTCAAAAGGACCCTCGTACGAGTCGGTGCGGATGTGCAGAGCCGAATCTTTGATTACGCTTTCCATTCTTCAATGAATTTAAAGAGCAAACGTACCGGAGCACCCGCAGCGCCCTTCGCGAGTTCTTCTCCGGGCGCTGCGGTCATGCGGGACGCCATGTCGATGTGTGCCCACGGACAATCGAGTTCTTTGGCGAACTGCCAGAGGAATATGCCGCCGACCGTAGCGCCTGCGCCCTTGC
>JAQBRK010000032.1 GCA_028286505.1 Parcubacteria group bacterium | reverse complement strand
GACGCCTCCCATGCCTTCGAGTTCATGAGTATCGCGGCATCGAGTCCGTACATGTCGTCGCGTTCTTCCACGAACGTTCGCCACCAGAGATTCTCGATATTCTTTTTGAGAGCGACGCCGAGCGGTCCGTAATCAAACGTACCCGCGAGTCCACCGTATATTTCGGAGCCCGGGAAGACGAATCCGCGCCGTTTGGCGAGGGAGACGATAGCTTCGAGGCTTGGCTTTTCCATGAAGGGATACTACGTCAATTACTTAACGGTACCAAATCCCCCTGTGGCCGGGTACGCCGGGTCGGACGTGAGCTGGGTCGTGAGTGCGGGCATGGAGCCTGATATCTGCCGCGTGGTGAAGCGGTCAACCCCAACCACCTGTTGTGCGAACAGAAGTATTGGCGAGCTTCCCTGTTGGGACGTGCTTGGCGTGAACCCAATCTGGAACGAGACCGTCTTCCCTGCTCCGCCTGACGTAATGTCACCCGCGCTCCAGGTTACGGTGCGGGTCGTGTCGTTATAGGTAACGGAACCGTCGTTCGGACTCACGGAACCTGTGAAGCGTACGTAGGACGGGAGCGCCGCTGTCACGGTTGCACCCGCGACCGTGTTTCCGGAATTCGAAAGCGTAAGAACTGCGGCATACGTCGTTTCCTTATTCGCTTCAGGCGGGACGGGTCCCGTGTTGTTGAATGGTCCGGTCGAATGGACTATCTTCGAAGCGAGCGCGAGCGAGGTGCCTACTTTTACCGTACGCGTCAGCGTAGAAGATATGGTTTCCGGTACGTTCGTTTCGCTCAGACGAGATCCTGCCACCGAAACGCGCAGCGTCACGAACGGATTACGGAGGCTTGCAAGCGCTCCGCTTGACTTGGATTTAAACGTGAACGTACCCTGGCCCGTGTCTCCCGGTTGAAGCGCGGCGAGGACCGGATTCGTACTAGAATCGAAGATAACGGTGTTGTCCGACGAGCGGTAGAAGCCGCTACCGGCAACCACACTTGCAGGCTCAAGCCCTTCTCCGGAAAGAGCGACTGCTACTTTTGCATTCGTTACTTCCGTGGCGAGCGTATTGGTCCACCCTACGGTTACCTGTACGGGTACGCCGGCATCAACGACGGGAGTGTCCGACGTATCGCGATTGATGGAAAGCGTCGTAGCAAGGAACGGTTTGGTGAGCTTGATGTCGGCTTCCTTACTGGTGTAAGGATTCGTAAGAGTGAGAGCGTCAGCTGTTGCAAGTGAGCCGGCACTGAATTTAAAGACGCGGTCGTCGTTATTTTCTCCGGAGAGTACTCCGCGAATACTTATGTGCTTCTCTTCTCCCGGGGCGAGCGAGCCGATAACAAAGAGAGAGCTATTGCCCGTGGAGGGTGCCGGAGTCGTTGCGGTCGGCGCAAACCCGAATGGATAGACGGCCGAGACCGCTACGTTCTGGAGTATGGTCGAAGCATTGCTGCGAATGCTGACATCCACATTTACGGGCTGTCCTGCCGAGACTTGGGACAGGGCCGTTATGTTGAGGGTTATGGGAGACGACGTGATGGTAAATTCGTACGTCTTGTTTTTTATGAACACCGCATTACTGCCATCGGTATGGTATTCGATCTTGAGCGGAAGCGTGACGCGCTGACCTTCGCTTCCGAACACGGCCGCACGCACGGTGCGCTCCACCTTCCCTCCCGAATCAATAGTGCCGAGGTCTTCGCTGTAGAGCGTAAGGGGTTTTGTCGGGTCGTCCGCATCCTTGGTTCCTTCGGGGAACGTGATATTTATTTTTGCGGCGTGGATAGCGACCGGATTACGGTTCTCTATCGTTATCAACAACGGCACGGTGTCCCCACTCGCTATCGTCGTGGGGCCTTGCACCGCAATATTCACGTTGTTGGTCGAGACCGAACTTCCTCCGTAGATAAGATAAAAAAGCGCACCTCCCGCAGTAACGAAGAAAAAGATGAATGCAACGATAAAAAACCGTGCGGGTCCGGATATGAGTTCCGCCTCTTTTCGTACTACTTCAAGGTGATTCCAGCCGCGAGCACGTTCTACGGGGCGCTCCGAGAGCGTCGGTTCTTTGAAAGCATCGGGTGCTTCCGCGTCATAGAGGCGTTCTTTGACGCGCTCAAGAGAACTTAGCTCCTCGGAATCGGACATTCCATGCAGTATAGCGCAGGGTTGAGCCCGAGTATGCGGATTTTATAGGCCGGAAGCCAGGATTCCACGATTAATGCGCACTATGAGGTCCTTCCGGTTCTCAAGTGCGTATGAAAAAGCATCGACACCGTATCCTTCAGGCGGCTCGCTACCCGCGTCTACGCCGAGCGCGGACAGCAGTCGAAGCGCGATAAGTGATTCGGCACTGTCCTCGTCTTCCGGGGAGAGTCCGGGGAGAGCGCAGACGAATTCCATGAAGAGTTGATGCAATTGAGGGTCACTTGCTTCTCCACGCACAAGTCGCAGCAGCAGACTCGCTACGCGCGCCGAGCGTATACGCGCGGAACGTGAAAGCATGCCGAATCGGTCCTGAGCGAGGACGGCGCCAGTCAGACGCCACCCCTCCTTACCGCGCACAAGCATGAGTTCGGACTCGTTGAGCGTCTGGAGCGCGTGCGCGAGTTTTGCACCTGATTTACGAAGGCCTTCGGCGCGTGCGCGAATGAGTCCGAGCTCGGGCGTCAGAAGCGTTACCAGCATGCCTGCTTCCGAAAGCGGCGAGCGTGCGAGTACAATGCCGGGCGTTGTGTACTTATGACGCATCGAGTCGTAGCGAGAACCCTATCTTCCCCGTCGAAAGCTCTGCGGAATATTCGGACGCATCCGCAAACGTGATTTCAGAGACCCCGCCGAGTTCCACACCGGTGAACACTTCTTCGGTAGTCTTTTCCAGAGTGAGGAACACCTTATCGCGCGGTTCGAGTCCTTTTTCTTTGCGCGCGTCCGCAAGCGCTCGCATGAATTCCCGGATATCTCCTTCGCGCACGAGCTCCGGCGTAAGTTCCGTCGCAAGCTCCATGACCTCTGCCTTCTCATGTATCGCTTTTACGTTCACCTCTTCCATCAGAAGCTCCTTGAGTTCCTTTGGAAGCGTTCCGGGAATAGAAAGCGAGGCGAGTGGCTGACGAACCTTGATGCCTTTCGCCTGGCGCATGCGAAGCGCCTCGGACGCGAGCACGCGGGTGCTCGCCATGTTCTCGATGAGCGCGGCATCGACAGTGCCCGCTTCGTACCAATCGGCGAGGTGCACGCTCTCGGCATCGTTCGATTCGCGCACTATTTGGTATGCCCACTCGGCGATGAACGGGGTGAAGGGCGCAAGGAGAACGGAGATCGCCTGGATAGTATCCGAAAGCGTCGTTATCGCCGCACTATCCCCTTCGCGCACGCGGTCACGCACTCGACGCACATACCACTGCGAAAGGTCTTCAATGAGGCCCGAGATGGCTCGGGCGGCAGTATAGAGATCATACGCATCAAGCGCTTCGGTCGCTTTTGCTATGGTTTCCGAGACGCGGGTACGCATCCATACGTCGATGACCTGTTCCTTTCCGCCCTTGTCTCCATCACGGAAGAGTTCATAAAACTTAACGCTGTTCTCGAACCACGAGAGCACGCGTGCTGATTCCTTTACCGTCGTGTCGTCGAAGTTCTTACTGTCGCCCGGCTGATTCACGCTGTACATCCACAGGCGGAGCGTGTCGGCGCTGTACCTATCCATGGCGCCCATCGGTTCTACTATGTTGCCTTTCGATTTGGACATTTTTATTCCCGTTTCATCGAGAATGTGGCCGAGACAGATGACGTTCTTATAGGCGTGACCTTTTCCCATGAGCACACCGACGGCAAGCAGCGTATAGAACCAGCCACGGGTTTGGTCTATGGCTTCGCAAATATAGTCAGCTGGGAATCCTTTTGAATCCAGCCATGCTTTATTCTCGAACGGATAGTGGTCCTGAGCAAAGGGCATGGCACCCGAGTCAAACCATACGTCCATGACTTCTTTAACTCGCTTCATTTCTTTCCCGGAGTCGGAGAGAAGCACTACGTCGTCTATGTAGGGACGATGGAGGTCGAGTTCGTAATCGTCGTTGTGCGGAAGTGGTACGAAAGAAAGTTCGTATGCGCCGCCGGTTGGCAGGCATGCGTGCATCAATTCTTTAGAGCGTGCTCGGTCGGCGCCCTCGGCGATAGCGGGAAGCACTTCGGAACCGAGACCATGGGTCACGATAAGCAACACCTCGTCGCCGTAGGTTCTGTCTATTTCATAAAGCGCACGTCCGAAACGTCGCTTTGCTTCCTGGTAACTTTCGCCTTCCGGTAGCGGATGGTCATATGCGTGAGCGTCTCGGAACGCCATGTACGCATCCTTTGTTCCCATTCCTGCGAAGGCACCGAAATCGAGTTCGCGAAGTCGATCATCAACCGCAACGAGTTCTGCGGAAATACCGAGTTCGCCTGCCATAAGTTCAGCGGTCTCACGCGCCCGCGTGAATGGCGAAGAGATGATGCGTGTAATGCCTTCTCCCTTCAGTGCTTGTGCACGAGCTAAAACTTCTTTACGGCCGACTTCAGTGAGCGGATATTTTCCGTCATCACTGGAATCGAATAAGTTCTGTGCATTACTCTCTGCCTGACCGTGACGCATGACGAAGTACCGATTGCCGCTTTTCTTGGTTCGCTCTTTGAGTTCTTCGACCGACCCGACAACGACCCGCTCGGTGCCATCTTCGGTCTGCCACACCGGGAGCGGGGTGCCCCAGTAGCGCTCGCGCGATATCGCCCAATCCTTCGCGTTCGCGAGCCA
>JAQBRK010000031.1 GCA_028286505.1 Parcubacteria group bacterium | reverse complement strand
CTTTCTTGATATTACGAACGAATACGCGCTCGTGCTCGCTCATGAGGTCGTCTTCCTTGAAGGCGGTCCCGAATACTTCCCCGTAGAGACGGTGGAGGTGGAGCTTCGCGGCAACTTTGGAGTACGCGGGGTCGCGCTCGATCATGGAGCGCACTACGGCGATGAGCGCACGCTTCACTTCGTCGGTCGTCATGCCTTCGTAGAGCTCGTACTTGAGCTGGCTCATGATATTGTCCACATCAACCGCTCCTTCGTAGCCCTTTACGAATTTCACGAGATTCGCACGCACTTTGTCTTCATCAAACGACTCTTCCTTTCCGCTTGCGGTCTTTATCGTAAGCTTGTTCTCTTCTACCTTCTGTATGATCTCCTGCTGCTTCTCTTCGCGCTTCTTGGAATGCTCGTAGCGGTAGACGATGTAGTGACGCGCGACCGGCAGATGACCTTCGCGCATGAGCGTAAATTCGACGAGGTCCTGAACATTCTCGACGGAAGGAGTCTGGTCCTGGAAACGGCCGGCAAGTTCGGCGACAACGGCGTTCGTCATCTGATCGAGACGCTCGCTCGTTACGGGAACGTGCGTCGCTTCGAATGCCTTACGCATTGCTTCGGTAATTTTGTCCGCTTCGAACTCGGCTATCGTTCCGTTCCTTTTTTTGACCTGCTTCATAGGGGTGGGTGCCTTTAGCTCACGTGATAATACAGTCCTTCTAAGCAGGAGACAGTGGTCTCGGCATGAGGGTGCGGGTCGCGCATGAGCCGGACAATTTTGTTCCGGTCAGAATCCCTCAACCTGCTCTTCGACTGCGGTTCGAACCTCTTTAGTGTACCTCTTTTACACGTGATGAAGCCATGTGGGGATATCGTTTTAGAGCCCAAATCCCTGGTTTTTCAATAGCTTTTTATAGCCTGTATTTAGGGTATATTGGGCTTTCATGAACGCTTCATCTAAGAAGCGCTACCGTTTCAGGAGTTATTCATTAAGACTTTCTGACCCATGCGTATACTCATCGTTGAAGACGAAACCAAACTGGCCGAGGCGCTCAAGCGCGGTCTCGAGCTCAAGGGCTTTGCCGTGGATTGGCTTTCAGATTCCGAGAAAGCCCGCACTCGCATTCTGCTCTACCGAGACGAATACGATCTCATTCTGCTCGACCTCATGCTCCCCGGCGTCGACGGTGCTACCATCTGCCGCGATGCGCGCGCGGAAGGCGTTACCACTCCTATCATTATCCTCACCGCGCGTGATGAAACCGAGAACAAAATCGAGCTGCTTAATCTTGGAGCGGACGACTACATCGCGAAGCCGTTCTCGTTCGAAGAACTCGTCGCGCGCATGACCGCCGTACTGCGCCGTCCTGCCGAAACCCTTCCGACGACGCTTCAGGTGCGCGACATCGTGCTCGACCCGAGCAAGCGCGTAGTGGAAAAAGCGGGAGAAGCCGTGCCGCTTACGCTCAAGGAATATTCGCTCCTCGAGTTCTTCATGCGCCACCCGGACGAGGCGCTCACGCGAGAGACTATAATGGATCATGTATGGAGCTTCGACTTCCCTGGCTTTTCCAACGTGCTCGATGTACATATGAAGAACCTTCGCAAGAAACTAGATACCTATGAATCTTCAGATCCCCTCTTTGAAACCGTCCGCGGAGTGGGTTACCGGCTTAACGGATAAGTACCGGTTCAATCCGAACGTCCGAACGACGGTCCACATCATCCTGCTGCAGGTGGGCTTGACGGTTATATCCATCGTCGTCTTCGGATGGGCTATTCATTACGCCCAGGAGGACACCATCAGCAGTATTGCGGGACACATCAAGGAGCTTATGACAGGCAACGTGGCGCCTGACGCGTTGCCGCAGTCCATTCTCCAAGTCAGATACCGCACGTATATGTATGTGTTTTCGGGAATGATTCTCTTGAACCTCATCTTCGGGTATCTCATCGCGCAGTTCGCACTCCGTCCGACGCAGGAAACGATTTCGTTCCAGAAGCGCTTCATCGGAAACGTCGCGCATGAAATTCGTACGCCGCTCGCTATCATGAAAACTTCTACCGAGGTGGCGTTATTCGATCCGTCGCTCCCGCCCGACATACGAGAAACCATGGAGGGTACGATAGTAGAGCTCGATAGAATCTCGGAAACCATCAACAACCTGCTTTCCTTCGATTCCCTCACCCGCCCGAAGACCATGCAGTTCAGCCCCGTTGATTTGAGCCTTATCGCCGCTACCGTCATAGAGCGACATAATGACCTCGCGGAATCCCGTGGCATTACGCTCGTGAGTGAAGTAACGACCGGCACCCTCGTATCAGGAAACGCAACGGCGCTCGATCAGGTCGTGAACAATCTCACCAAGAATGCGCTTAATTACACTCCCGCGGATAAGGACGGCAAAGTGACCGTGGCCGTGAACCGCAATCAGCGCGACCAGGTCGTTGTCGAAGTTATCGACACGGGCATCGGCATCGACCAGAAGGACCTCTACCACGTGTTCGAACCGTTCTATCGCGCCGATACCTCGCGCGCGCGCGGCATAGGAACCGGAAGCTCCGGACTCGGTCTTGCCATCGTGAACGAGATCGTGCGCCTCCACCACGGAACGATTACGCTTCGCAGTTCGGTCGGGCATGGCACCACCATTAAGATTGCGTTCCCTTCCGCTCCGATAGAAGACAATGATACGCGTCAGGTCGCTTCGCCTACGGGGGACGGTCATGAAGCAACGATCGCCCATTCCTCCGAGCCCCTTACCACTTTTGACTAACGCTTTTCCACTCGACACGTAGTTTGTGCAGCTCCATCCTACGGATTGCTTATGCTGCGAAAAGAAAAGTGGTAAGGGGTTCATCTTTGCTTCATAGAAGACTTTCTACACTAGTCGCATGAGGTCGTGCAGGAGAACGCCTTCCTCTCTAAGTTCTTTCTCCAACCTTTCAGCATCTCGGCAGAAACGGTACGTCAGGTACGTACTTGTGCTGACGGGATGCATGCGAAAACGTAGCACGCTACGTCCCCAAAAAATTACGCATGCTGCTCGTGTAATCAGCGACCATGATAGAAAAACACATGGACTAGTTGGCCAGCCTTGGATCACAAAGATGATCCAAGGCTGGCCGCTTGTTAGCGAATAACGATGAACGAGACGACGCCGGCAATGACGCAGTACACCGCAAATGGCACGAGCGTATTGGTTTTGAAGTATTTCGTAAGGTATTTGATGGCGAAATAGGCGCAGATTGCCGAAACCACGGAGCCCGTGAGAATTTGAGCCAGCGGTAAGCCGTTGCCCGCACTAAAGAGCTTAGGAAGCTTGAGTGCCGCGGCCGCGAAAATGAGCGGTGTGGCAAGCAGGAACGAAAAGCGTGCCGCGCTTTCGTGATTGAGCTTGCATAGAAGACCTCCGGCAAGCGCTGCTCCCGTGCGTGAGAAGCCGGGGAACAACGCGAGAGCTTGCATGCTTCCGATGGCGAGCGCTTGGAGGAATGAAAGCTGCACGATGGCACCGTCCGGGTCGTTATGCTCGGGAAGGCTGCGACGTTTGCGCAGAATTTCCGCGCCATAGAGAAGGAATCCGTTCCCGACGAGAAAGAGCGCGACGACCGCGGGAGCCGCGAACAGTTCTTCGAATTTCTTATCCAGCGCGAGCCCCAATATTCCCGCAGGAATCGTAGCGATGATAATAAGCCACGCGAGACGCGCATACGTGTCCCCCGCCGGGATGCGGCGTGCGCCTACCGACCGAAAGAATCCGAAGGCGATCTTCCACCAATCGCTCCAGAAGAAAAAGACGAGGACGAGCGCGGTCGCGAAATGCGTAGCGACCAGGAAGATGACGAACGATTCCGCGCTTTGGTCGATGGACCACCCGAGAAGCCTCGGGAGGATAACGGTATGCCCGAGGCTTGAAATGGGAAACAACTCGGTGAATCCCTGAAGACCGCCCAAGATGATTGATTGTAGGTACGTGATCATAGTGTTGAAGATACCACGAGGCGGTACTATGCAGGTATTCCATGAAGAGCATTTCCTGCGTCATCTGCGCCTATAACGAGGTTGACCGCATTCGCATCATTCTCGATGTCGTTACCGTTCATCCGCTCCTTACGGAAGTCATCGTGGTCAACGACGGTTCGACCGACGCAACCCTCGCACTACTCGCTCACTACCCTTCCATTCGGGTCGTTTCGTATGCGCCGAACCGCGGAAAGACCTATGCGCTCGGGCGCGGCATACGTGAGGCTACCGGGGAACTTATCATGCTGCTGGACGCCGATTTGACGGGCATCACGGCAGAAGACATCTCAACGCTTGCCGCGCCGGTGCTCGAAGAGCGTGCCGACGTATCTTTCAGTCTCCGCAGTAACAGTCTGTGGATTTACCGTATGCTTGGACTTGATTTCGTAACGGGTGAACGCGTACTTCCCCGCCCGCTCGCGCAGGCATTCATGGAAGAAAGCGAGCATCTGCCCCGCTGGGGAGGCGAAGTGTGTATGAATCGCCTGCTTATCGAACAAAAGCTCTCGCTTGCGGTTGTCCGGTGGTCACACGTGCTGAACGTACGTAAATATAAAAAGCTCGGACGACTTGAAGGAATGAAGGAAGAAATGAGGATGATACGCGACGCCGTATCCGTGCTTACGCCTCTTGGAGCGCTTCACCAGAACGCACAGCTGCTT
>JAQBRK010000033.1 GCA_028286505.1 Parcubacteria group bacterium | reverse complement strand
CGAGCGTGTCAGGCGACGCCGGGTTTTTTGGACGTCAGCGAACAGGCAACTCCAGCACTTACCGTTCTTATCGAGCGTTCGGTCGTGTTTGTCGCAGCGGGGTTCTTTCAATCGAGTACGGTGGAATTGCATGAGTGCCTTCCTATACGGTTGCGGGTGAGGGAATGCCGAGCGCTTCGCCGAGCTCGGCAAGGTTGTCGAAGAGATAGTCGGGATTCTCGGTCATCAGGCGGTCGGCCGTGTGATAGCCGGTCGCCATGGCGACGGAGACCACCCGTGCTTTACGAGCCGCTTGAACGTCGTAGACCGTGTCACCCACGTAGATGGTGCGGGCGCGTTCCATCCCGTAATTCTTGACGACAGACTCGATTTCGACTGCCTTGTCGGAGGCGCTTCCGACGAAATGTTGAACGTATTGGTTGACGCCGTACTCGGTAGCTTCCTTGAGAAGATGGTCGGTCGGATGACTGCTCACGACGATGATGGTCGTGCCGCGCCTCGACAAGCCGCGGAAGAATTCGGCCGCATCGGGGTAGATGAACGGATGAAGCTCATCTTCCTCGCGAATGCGCAAAAAGTGAGCGCTGTGTTCCTTGTTCAGATTGGTGATGTTTTCCAAGTAGCCCTGGCTGGCTATGAAATCCGCGGCCGTCGGGGTGGTGAGGGGAAGCCATTCGTCGAACGTCATCCGGGCTTGCCCGCGACGCTCCAGCATCCGCATGTTCGATTCATAGACCGGTCTGCGGTCATCACTGACCACGCCGCTCCAGTCGAAGATCGCGAGCTGGGTTTCGTTCAGGTCTATGCACTCCATTGCTCTGAATCCTTTCAAGATCAGGGGTTCCTGGGGTGGATAGTACGGGATATACCCTAAATAGGGAACTCAAGCGTATTTCTTCTCAACAGGTTGCGGATACCACCCTTACGGGGGAAAATGATACGACCCCTTACCACTTTATCCATCGGGACAAGTTACCTGCAAATCGATTCTCTCGTTTCTGCAAGTCTCCCTATTTGATAACGTTCATCATAAAGTGGTAAGGGGTACGACCCCCGAGTCGCTACGACTCGAATTATCACTACCAACCACCTCGTATGCCTATCAACCACGGAGCCGCACCAGTCGACATTAACAGCCGCAAGATAATCAACGGCGGTGATGCCGACGTGATGCAGCTCTATCCCATGAAGCATCACTTTGCATGGGAGGCGTACATGGCGGGGAACAGTAACCACTGGCTTCCGACCGAGATATCGATGCAGCGCGATATCGAGCAGTGGAAGAGCATGGACGCGCTCACCGCGGACGAACGCAAGGCGTTCGAGACGGTGCTCGGCTTCTTTACGACCGCGGACTCCATCGCGGCGAATAACGTGGTGCTCGCGGTGTACAAGCACGTGACCAGCCCCGAGTGCCGCATGTACCTCCTTCGCCAGGGCTACGAGGAAGCAATTCACACCCACGCATACCAGTACATCGTGGAATCGCTCGGCATGGACGAAAGCCGCATCTTCAACATGTACCGCGAGGTGGAATCGATTTACAACAAGGACAATCTCGTTCTTAATCTCAACGAGGGTATCTTCGACCCTCATTTCAAGACGGGTACGTTTGAGAACGACCAGAAGTTCCTCGAGAACATCATCGTGTTCTCCCTCATCATGGAAGGCATCTTCTTCTACTCTTCGTTCGCCGTCATGTTCGGCTTCCAGCGCCAGAACAAGCTTACGGGTTCCGCTGAGCAGATCCAGTACATCATGCGTGACGAATCGCAGCACCTCAATTTCGGCGTGAACATGGTGAATACCATCAAGGAAGAGCAGCCGGAACTGTGGACGCCCGAATTCCAGCAGCGGATGGTGGACCTCGTGAAGCGCGCGGTAGTGCTCGAGTACACCTTTGCGACGGAAGTATTTCCGAAGGGTATCTTCGGTATGAATGCGGACGGTTTCAAGCAGTACATCGAGCACATCGCTGACCGTCGCCTTGCGACCGTCGGACTTCCTGCTCAGTACAACGTACCGAACCCGTTCCCGTGGATGAGCGAGGCGGTGGACCTCAACAAGGAGAAGAACTTCTTCGAGACCCGCGTTACGGAATATAAGACTGGCGGTCAGCTCAACTGGTAACATCCGTCCAATCGCCCCAGCTTCTGCGTTACGGGCACCCAACGATTTCTTTCATCGTACTGCAAGTACGTTTCCAGAAATCGTTTGCCCGCGCCTTGAATCTAGAACGATTGAACTAGGATGTGTAAAAGGCCTCGCATTGCGAGGCCTTTTACGTTGAAACGCGTTATTAACGCGTGACGGTGATGTTCTCGGAAAGCTGTGCGGAAGGTGCCGATACGGCGATACGACCATTGGCGTCGACTTGTACCTTGTATTTGGTATCTGCAGCCGTGCCGCCGGTAGGATCGGTCGGAATAGCTGTGACATAGGTCGGCGTAAGGCAGGTAAGGTCAACGAGTCCCGACGCGGTACCGATGTCGGCAGCGGTTGTTGGGAGCGTTACGGCGGCGCAGGCGCCGCCGAAGACGCCTTTGTTATCGGCCATGTTCTGACCAATGGCGTTCAGTATCGTATTCACGTTTGCGACACGCGTCGTGTTGTTTGCCTGGGCGAACTGACGGGCGGGATTGATGGCGACGATGACAATTGCAGCGAGAATGGCGATGATACCGATGACGATGAGCACTTCGATAAGCGTAAAACCTTGCACGGCCCGTTTTGCAGGGTGCGACATAGGAATGCGAGCTAAGGAGTAAGTACCAGTGCGAGCTGGATACTAAAAGTGTAGAGGCACGTCGTAGAAAATAAAAACGGAACTAGGGGATTTCTTCCGTGGAGAGAAGGGTAACGGGGTCGCTTCCGGGAAGTGTCGGTGTCGCGTTCGGGTTTGCGACACGCATGCGCGTTACTAAATTGGTGTAGGCGCCTTTGAACATGCCTTGCGTACTAATGGTATACGTTCTCGTTTGATTCACTTCAGCGGGCGTAGTAGTGGGAGCGGCGATGAGGCAGTCCGAGCCCGTGCCGTAGGTGGCTCCGAGCGGCACCACCACGCCCGAGCGTTCCGTATCGTAGTCGGAATCGTCTTGAACCGCATAGGAGTACTGGTCGGCAATACGCAGGAGAGCGACGTTCGTACATGCTTCCGCAAATCCGCGTGAGATGGTTTTGTATTCTCCATTCAGCGCATCGAAGCGGGAGAAGAACGTTCCTTGGCCGAGCGAGGCCGCGAGTGAAAGTAGAATGGTCGAAATAACGATGCTCGAAATGAGTGCTATGAATCCGCGGGGTTGCGTCGAGATCATGTAGTCACTTCCGTGTAGACGAGCTTTGAAATATCGGCAATTACTCCCGCAAGAACGTCGGGGTCTTTCCCGCGCGTCATGACACAGAGAATATAGGGATTATTCTTTGCGTAAATGATTCCGCAGTCGTGAATTTGCCACGCTCCGCTTGTTGTTTCGCGTTCACCGAATTTGTGCGCCGCTCGGACATCGTCAGGAATACCGGCGTTGAGGCCTGCATTAAATTTGGTACGTGACAGCAATTCAAGAGCTTTCTCAGAGTCCTCGGGAGTGAGGTAGGTGGCGTCGTAGAGCAGCCGATAGGAGGCCGCGATGGTCTTCACGTCGTTCCGGTATTCGGTCGAGGTGCCGCGTGGTGCGCGGAAATCGAAATCGGCGAACATGCTCGTCTGCTGCTCGGGTGTCAGACGGCTCGCGAGCGCATAGGCGGCATTATTATCGGAATTTACGATCATAGATTCGATAAGATCGCTGACCGAGTACGTCTTGCCATGCTCGATGCCGCCGTAATCAAAATGCGGCGTAAGCTTCACCGACCCCTCCTTATAGTCGAGGCTCTGGTCGAGAATGGACGGGTCCGTCTCCGCAAGACCGATGAACCACATCATGAGCGGCACCTTCGCGATACTGGCCGGTTGGTACAGTTGAGAGGCGTTCACCGAAAACCATTGGTCCTTGTTCAACATTTGAAAATATACCGCTACGGTCTGTGCGCGGTCGGTCGCCTGCACCTCTCTCACCTTTGCGTCGACTTTCTTACGCAGATCACGGGAGAAGACAATTTGTTCCTGCGAAGGATTGCAGGATATTTTCGGGTTAAGGAATTCACCGCAAGGAGAAGCATGGTGGGTCAAGTACCCAAGGACCATGAACGCGGCAGCGACTGCAAGAACAAAACCGATAGCTGGTATATTTTGCCGGAGTGTCTCCATGTGCGCGGATTGTAACACCATAGTCGCGCAGAAATGCTACGTGCGGGGATCGGAACGGGTCCACTCTATGATGCGGCCTGCACGACGTTCTATGCGGTCGGCAGGGCGAACGAACTTCTTGTTCTCCTCGGGTAAAAGAGAGTAATGAGGCGCGTCATGGAGCGCATAGGCGATGGGCCAGACTCCGGTATCGCTCGTCATCCACTTCGTTCCGAAACGCTTGAGAGAGAAAGGACGGGTATAGGCGCGCAGCGTCTTCGCACCGTTCACGTTCAGAAAATATTCGTGGAAGTAGGATAGGGCAAGCTCACGCATCGTTTTATATACCGGATCCCGAAAGCGCAGGCTTACGTGATTCGTCTTGCTCACGGCGCCCCAGTACCCGTTTCGTTTATACAGCGCGACAGCATGATCCTGGTCGCCGGGTGCTGCGCGCAGTTCCATAAGCAGCGGAGCCTCGCCATGGAGCCAGAGCGCGGTCGCGGCGACGAGCGCGGCTTCCATGCAGTGCGCTTTGCGCTCTTCGAGCACGCGGCGGGGCGAGTGACAGCTCTCTTCACGCTTCTCGTGATTCACCGCGAGCGTGTCCAAGAAGTCCTGAATTTTGCTTGGCGTAGAAAGACGGGAAAAAAGAGCGAGTTCCTTCTCGTTCAAACCGAATTTTTCCATATACCTATAGTATCCTGCGGCTCGAATACTTTCCGCGAGGCCAAGAATAAGGTACTGTACGACAATCATATGAAAACAGCCGCATCAAAATCCCCGACTGAGAAGAAAACATCCACTAAAAAAACCACCAAGAAATCCGTAAAAAAATCAAAGTGGACTCCGGGCGGGTACTCACTACTCGTGAAGCGTTCAAGCGCGGGTCTCGGCTTGTTTGCCGGCGAAGACATTCCAAAAGGGAAGTGCGTCATCGAATACGTCGGTCGGCCTGTTTCGAAGGAGGAAGAATACTCAAGCCGCAGCCTCTACCTTTTCGAGATAAGCAAAACGAAGACGATCGACGGAAAGCCGAAGATGAACAAGGCAGGCTATATCAATCATTCCTGCGCCGCCAACTGCGAACCGGAAATTCATGCCGGTCGCGTCTATATTTTTTCTATCAAGAACATCAAGGCGGGAGACGAGCTTGGTTATGACTATGGTTTGGATTACTACAACGACCACATCAGGCCTTGTAAGTGCGCAGCGAAGAAGCACCTCTACCCGAATAAAAAATAAGTACCGCCCGGGTTGACCGGACGGTACAGAATGCGTATGCCATGAGGTAAATCTAGAGACTTGCACTGGCGTGCGTGGCGATCATTCTCGCACTGAAACGCACGCGAGACCAGCCGCTATCTTTGGCGCCGCCCCACTTCAGATACGCTGCCATAGCGTCCTTGTTCCATTTGAGCACTTCAAGATCCAGCTGTATGCAGCCAAGCTCGTGAGCCACGCGGCACATCTGCCGGAAAAGCGCCCTGCCGACGCCCTTACCGCGAGCGGTTTCGTTAACATAGAAGTCCTCAAGGTGGAAATTCCAGGAGGTTTGGAATGTGCTGTAGACCTGGTACCCGATCGCAAAGCCGACCGGGATCGCTTCGTGGAACGCGAGAGCGCAATAGAGGCGTGGACTCGCGTGCGGCTGAAGCTGAATCCGCAGGCGGTTGACGTTCGGGCGGGCATGAGCGGCAAGCCGTTCGTATTCCGCGAGCTCATTGATGAATGTAACGACGGTTTCCGCGTCCTCGGACGTTGCGGAGCGAACGGTAAAGTCGGGCATGAAAGCCTCCAAAAAGAACGATAGGTGAGTTATACATTTGTTTTAAGCATCTGTCACGATTGTTCCTCGTACGCGCGAGTGAACGAATGATTGACTATATAGTAATAACGTGTTACTGTGCCGTTGGCACCGTTTGTTTTCATTTAGCGTAGGGGTACTTCATGAACGACCTTTTTCAGGAGCTTGTCTTCGGAGACAATCTGAATCTCAGTTACGACCACTATGTGGAAGGCTGGCGTACTCTCATCGGTCAGTCGCAGGAGCTGATCGGTTTTTCTCTCACCGAGCTGGCAACTGCCACCGGCATGCAACAGAACACCCTGGAGCATGTGGTGAGGCCTCCCGAAAATCGGATGCGTAATCCGACTCCTCGAACGCTCCTCAGGATAAAGAGGGTCTTCCAGGATCCGGCGGCGGCACGCGAACGCCTCGCCACGATCGAGGTGGTGGCGGAAAAACCTACCGTGCGCAAGAGACGTGCGGCAAAAACAGAGTCGGTCAGACGAAGTGATGCACCTCGCCGCCTCATCTTCCGCAAGATGCCGCGCTGGCAGATCATGAGGGAAGTGCCACGACATATCCGTCGTCACGTCTTCTGCTAATATCTACCGTCCACCCCGGGAGCGAATGGCGCTCCCGGGAACAAACTCCGGCTTTGTCGGAGTTTTCTTATTTCAGGAGTTCTGTGAGCGGTGCTATCGCAAGCGGAACTATCATCTCGCGCTGTGAAAGACCGCCATGAATACCGAGCTGCCCGAAGATGTCGCCCGGAGCGTGCTTGAACCACACGTGGTATCCCTCGTAGGGAAGAATGAGCACATCACCCACACGGCGCAGGAATCGCTCCGTGGGTTGATTGAGACCATAGAGGCCGCGCTCGACTGCTTCCTTCGTACTCAAGACTTCAGCTTTACCGTCGAGCTGGGTTTTCAGATACCGTATAGTCGCCTCACGCTTCGGTTCGTGAATGTGCAGGAACACGTCATGAGGAGCGCCGGTCGGATAGATGGCACCACCCGTTGCTCCGTGCTGGTAGCTCGCCTCAAGATCGACGTAGTCGTTGAGATAAATAATATCCTCGTTGCGTATTGCCGACTGGCCGTGGTCAGAGCTGAGTATAAAAAGGGTATCGCGCGTGCTTTCAGGCGTGAGTCGCTGTGTGACGCTTTCAAGAAAAGAGGACACCTCATGAAGCGCGAGCAGGTGTTCGCGCGTGCGCGGGCCATAGCGGTGTTCGGCGCCATCGACCTTATCCCAGTACACGAAGTAATAGGCAGGCGATGATTGCTCGGTAAGCGTAGTGACAAGTTGCTCGAGCAGGTCGTCGGTGCCTGAAAACGGCATGGGTATAGAACCTTTTTGCGTGGTGCCCGTATAGGCACCTTTGTTAAAATTCTCTTCTTTCATGAATACGTAGGGCTGTACCGCATGTTCCGCGAGCTCTTCATAGAACGTCTGGCCTTGGTAGAGCATTTCGGGACTCGTGCCTTCGGAAAGAAACGGATGCACTATTTCATTGCATTCCTCGAAGTACACCATCCACTCCGGAAGGCCGTGCTCCTGGGGCGTTTTATTCGTATGGAGCGTGGTAAGAGCCGCGGGAGTCGTCGAGGGGAATACGCTCGTGATGGGGTAGACATCGCTTTTCTCTTTGAGTCTGTGGAAGAACGGAAGTTCCTGTTCGTAGTCGACGAAATGGTCAAACCCAAGTCCGTCTATGAAAAAGAAGAGCACGCTTGTATACCCATGATCATGGCGAGCGGAAAAAGGGAAGACCGCTCGGTCACCATGGGGCAGCCCCAGCCACTGTCGAATGGAAGGCGGGACTTCGGCTATCGAGTAGGACCCGTAGTACGGATAGATGAAACTCTCGTGCTGACGGTCCTTCTTTATGACGTGCAGTAAGTCGTGGTGAATCATTGCTATTGAATGGCATCTTTAAGCTCCCAGTACACGTAATCCATGTGATTGATGCGTACGTGGTCGATGAACTGGTCAACGCTTCCGATGGGGTACTTCATGCTAAGAAGCTTCGGATTACGTATCGCTTTCTCGAAGCCGAAGAATATTTTCCACGCATCGATAACCGGGTACCCACGGCCGAAGTACTCGATGATTTTAGTCGGCATCGGCTCCATGATGCGCAGGTCGTTATGCATGTTCCCGAGTATCTGGTACACCTCGGCGAGCATCTCCTGACGCTTCTTCCACTTCGGCTCGTCAAGGATCTTCATGAGTCGCGGATAGAGCTCTTTTCCGCACTTGAGCCACTCGACGAAGGCCTTGCCGCGCCACTTGGCATACGGAACGTACTTCCGCTCGATAAGGAAGCACATGAACATGATGTTATGCAGCGTACGTGCCGTGCTTATGCGAGAACCCAAGTCGTCGCCCTCTTCGCCCGTGCGGGCCTGCATCTGGAACTCGTCGATGATCTTCGCCCACTGCGACTGCATCATGTACTTCCATATGTCGTCAGGGTAGTAGGCAAAGCGGTCACGGACTTCCTGGATAGTGAGGTCATCCCTGAAAAGCTGTCCTCCCGTTATCTCGATAAGCGCCTGCTGCGGGAAGAGGAGCCAGTCACGTATGGTCGGCTTTCGGTCGATATCGAAGCCGAGGTAATGCTGAAAGTAAGAGCGCGTGGTGAAGAAGGAAAACAAATGGTTCACCGGTCCACGCTTCTTGAGCTTGGGCTGATGCTTCCGGTAGCGGTCACCCTCCACGAAATGCGTCGGGTAACCCTTAAAGCTGGTGGGGAGCTTCGTCCGGAGCATTTTATCCACCTCGTTCTTGTGGTTGACGTAATCGACGTCCGAAAAGAACATATCCAGCCGAGGACCCCAGTCATGGTCTATCGAGGTAGGGGAATCGAACCCCATGACGTCGGAACCGTGTCCTACGAGACCGGCGGAATACTTGAGGTTGGGGAACTGCTCTTTCATGAGCGGTTCGACGACCTCGTAGTAGAAAGCCCTATTCAGATCGAGTCCGTGTACGAAGCGAGCCATTGCGACCAGTATGGCGAACCCGGGTAAACGATTGATGAAGTACGGGGTCGAACGGCGCATGAGTTCTTCATCTTTCCTTCAAGTTCTGCATGGTTATATACGCGAGGTTGAGATTAACAGCTTGAGGGAATTACCTCAATAATCCAAAAAACCAACATGGGTATTATCCTTTGGATCGTGTTCGGTGCTATTGTCGGCTGGCTCGCGTCCATTATTATGAAGACCAACAACCAGCAAGGTCCGCTTCTCGACATCATTGTCGGAGTCGTCGGTGCCGTGGCCGGTGGATGGATCATGAGTCTCTTTGGACAGGGCGGCGTAAGCGGGTTTAACCTCTACAGCTTCGTCGTTGCGCTCATTGGCGCCGTCGTTCTCATTGCTATCGTCAAAGCGGTACGCCGCACGGCATAGTATCTCCTTGTTCTAACGTACAAAAAGAAAAGCCGCGCCCCAAGGGGCGCGGCTTTTCTTTTACTTCGTTACTTAATCGCAATCGCGATACGACGTTACCGTACAATTCTGGCTCGTTACCGAGTAGAACGCACCGAACCCGTTGCTCCCGCTCTGTTGCGGCA
>JAQBRK010000041.1 GCA_028286505.1 Parcubacteria group bacterium | reverse complement strand
TCGGCCGAACCGCTGAAGTCATAGGCCAGTACCTTAAGAAAGGTCGCCCTATCTTCATCGAGGGACGTCTCACGACACGCTCTTGGGAGAAAGACGGTGCAAAGCAGTACCGCACGGAAGTTATCATTGAGAATTTCCAGTTCGGTCCGGGAGCACCGGGCGAAGGAGGTGGTAGCGGTGGCGGAGGTGCAACGCGCCCTGCAATGAGCCAGCCAGCTCAAGGAGGCGAGGAGATGGATATGGGAGCAGGAAGCGGAGGAGACTCCATCCAGTATCCTGACGAGGAAATTAACCCAGAAGACATCCCGTTCTAATCGGATTTGTAAAAAGAACACATCTGCTTTGTTGCGGATGCGCTCGAGTTACTCCACCGTACTGCTAGTACGCCTACAGAACTCTCGCTTCCGCGCCTCGCATCTGCATCCTTTTGACAAACCCTTACCATTCACTTAAATTCGACAACATGGCTTACCAATCAGAACGCGAGGAAATTGAGCACAAGAAGTTCGTCGACTACAAGGATGTCGTCTACCTTCGTCAGTTCACCAATCCGCACGCAAAAATCATGGGCAAGAAGCGTACCGGTATCAGCGCTGACAAACAGCGCGAAATAACGCTCGCCATCAAGCGGGCACGTTATATGGCTCTCATGCCGTATCTCGCAGCGTAAGAACCGACACAATGGAAAAACCGCCCTCGAGGGCGGTTTTTCCATTGTGTCGGTCTGCATTTTATATGCGCTTATGATTTGCTTACGCGTTCGACGTATTCGCCGGTATCGGTATTGATACGGAGTATATCGTCCGGATTAATGAAGAGGGGAGTGAGAATGGTCGCGCCCGACTCGAGGGTAACCAGTTTGTTGCCGCCGGTCGCGGTGTCGCCCTTAACTGCAGGAGGTGCGTCCGTGACTTTCAAATCTATCTTAATGGGAATCTTGAGGTTGATCGGCTGTTCGTTATAGAGCAGGACTTCAACCTCCATATTTTGCACCAGCCACTGCACGCGCTCGTGCACGACTTCCTCTTCGAAGAAGAAGCGGTTCTTCGGATTTCCTTTTTCACTAAACCAAGACTGACCCTTCGTGGTGTAGAGGTACGTAGCTTCCATACGTCCCATGTCGGCTTCCTCTGCATTTTCATTCTGATGGAAAGAGATTTCAAGAACCCGGCCGGATACCATATGACGGAGCTTGGTTTGGTTCACGGGCTTCCTCTGCTGCATACGAAAAACGTGCGAAGACAGTACTTCGTACGGCTCGTTGTTGTACACGATGACCTTCTTCTGGACTATTTCGTTGTACGAGAGAATGGCCATGAGGTGTAGTGATTATGGGTGGCAACGTAGAGACGCTACCGCTAGTTATAAAAAATGCCCTATGCGACTTTCGTCGCGGCACGGGATACGGGGTATGATACAGGACATAATGTGGGAAGAAAAGTCTAGGCCAAGCGAGGAGCTCAAAGCGGCCAGTGACGAGGCTGTTCTGCGTGCCGCTCAGAGGAATCCGGAGGCGTTCGAAATCCTGGTCGCACGCTACGAAGAAGCGTTCCTCCGTAAGGCCCGAAGCATACTCTTTACCAGGGAAGACGCCGAAGAAGTGGTACAGGACACCTTCACGCGCATCTATATCTACGCGGATAGGTATCAGCCTCAGGAAGGAGCCAGCTTTTCTTCATGGGGCTACATGATACTCACTCGCTTGGCATTCACGCGCTACCAGAAGCTCTCGAAACTTCGAAAGACCACGGCACCCCTTGAAACCGAGACGTATGAACGGCTTCCCGACGAAAGCGACTTCGAGGGCGTTCTGACGGTTAAAGATGAAGTACTAATCGCGCTCGCTCGACTGCCTGAAGCCGCTTCCCGTATCCTGTCGCTCCAGTTCCTCGAAGGGAAGACCCAGGAGGAAATAGCCGCGCTCGAAGGCTCGACCGTGTCCGCCGTAAAGACCCGCGTGCATCGCGCGAAGAAATTATTCAAGCAGGCGATCGACGAAACAACCACCCTTTAAATTATTTCTCTATGACTACTACACCGATTTCCCGTACCGTAATGCGTCGCGTGCGTATCATGCACGCCGTTCGCCCTTTTCTTTCGGGGACCGCGCTCGCGAGCTTCTTATTCCTGCTCGCCGTCTGGGGCATCGGCAGGGAAGTATGGGTAGCGCATGTGTTCGCCAATATGCCCGCCGCGAGCGACGTCACAGCGGTTACTCGCTTCTTTGCTATGGCTTTCCTCAATACACGCTTTGTCGTGCAGGTGCTCACCGTTCTCGCAGCAGCATCCCTCATTTGGGGTGCGCGTGAAGTCATTCGTACCTCTTTTGTTTCCGAGCAACGATTCGCGTAACCGCGAGAACGGAGTGAGACGTGTGAAAAGAGGGGCTCTCGGAGCTGGAGCAGCATGGTAATTCTGGCGCCGGAGAGCTGCTGCGCCGGAATTTGCGACAGTGAGAGCGAGCGCATGCGACCGCAGGGTCGGATGACGCGTACCCTCTTTTTACAGGCCGAATGAAGCTTTAGTCAGCTGCGAGCTTCTCTCGAATCTGCTTAAGGATTTCGTTTGCCATGGGCTTATTCTCACGCAAGTAGGTGCGGGTCGCGTCGTATCCGCGGCCAATTGATACCTCTCCGTACTTATAGCTTGAACCCGACTTCGAAAGGATGTCGTACTTCTCGCCCAGCGCGATTATCTCGCCTTCGCGGCTGATGCCCTCGTTGTAGAGTAGGTCGAATTCAGTTGTCTTGAACGGTGCCGCAACCTTATTCTTGACCACCTTCACGCGTACGCGTCCGCCTACGATTTCCTCACCCTTCTTTATTTGAGCAATGCGGCGGATGTCGAGGCGCACCGAAGTGTAGAACTTAAGTGCCTTTCCGCCCGTCGTCGTTTCCGGGTTACCGAACATCACGCCTATTTGCATGCGGATCTGGTTGATGAAAATGATGATGGTATTGGACTTCGACGTGATGGCCGTAAGCTTACGGAGCGCTTGCGACATAAGGCGAGCTTGCTTTCCCATCTGGGCCTGGCCCATATCGCCCTCAATTTCATCCTTTGGCGTAAGTGCGGCAACGGAGTCGATGACGATGACGTCGATGGAGTTAGCGCGCACGAGCGATTCTACAATTTCGAGCGCCTGCTCGCCGGTATCCGGCTGCGAGATAAGGAGCTCCGAAAGCTTCACGCCAATTTTACGTGCGTATTCCGGGTCGAGCGCGTGCTCGGCATCGACGAATGCGCATATGCCGCCTTTCTTTTGCGCTTCCGCTATAACGTGAAGTGCGAGTGTCGTCTTTCCGGACGATTCAGGACCGAATATTTCGATGATACGTCCGCGAGGAAGGCCACCGATACCGAGCGCGGCGTCGAGTCCGATGGAACCGGTCGGAATGGAAGCGATGGCTGCCACTTTTCCGGAGCCGTACGTCATGATGGCTTCGTCACCGAACTTCGTCTTGATAGCTTTGATGGCTATTTCGATCGATCGCGCCTTTGCATCCGCTCCGGTCTCCGGTACTTCTGACGGATCTGTTTCGGGTTTGATGGTTTTCTTCGCAGCTTTCTTTGCAGGCATAACTTATCTGATTAGGGTACGAATATGGTGCGCCGTACGGTTTCGGTCTTGCCGAAACGGTCGGTCGCGGTTAATGACAGTATAGCGCCCCCGTGTGGAAGGACGAATACCGTGGAAAAGCGTCCGGCTTCGTCTATAAGAAGGGGAGCGCCATCAAGGGATAGGTCCTCGGTACGGGAGGAAACGCCCTCCACGCGAACGAATCCGTCGGTGAAGGTCTGGCCGTCCCGGGGTGAAGCGAGGGTTACTTCGGGACCTGAGATGAGCGGATAGGCCTTGAAAGCACCGTACCCTGCCAGAAGAAGGAGAGCGATGAACGTTCCAATACGAACCAACATGGGCTAGAGGTCGACGTTGGCTTCCGGAGCACTTGGAGCGGCTCCGATGATTTCGCGTGGTCGTGAGCCGTCCGCGGCACCTATAACCCCCTTACTCTCAAGAATATCCATGAGACGAGCGGCACGGGAGTAACCGATACGAAGTTTGCGCTGGAGATACGAAGTGGAGGCGCGGCCCGCTTCTTCAACCGCAGCCTTAGCGTCTTCATAGAGATCGTCGTCAGCATCGTCATCACCATCCGTCGCGTCGAAGTTCATGCTCATTACGTCGTTCGGCTCGTGTCCGGTGCCTTGCGCGCCTCCTCCAAGATCAAGCGCGTCGAGAGATCCTGCGTTGTGCTTCTTGATGTATTCGGCCACTTTCTTTACCTCGCCTTCGGCGATATAGGCAGTCTGCAGACGGACCGGCTTCTGCATATCGGCCGAAAGGTAGAGCATGTCGCCGGCCCCAAGCAGAAGTTCCGCTCCCGAACCGTCGAGAATGGTGCGTGAGTCTATTTGCGAGGCTACTTGGAGCGCCATGCGCGTAGGGACGTTGGCCTTGATGAGACCCGTAATGACGTTCACGGAAGGACGCTGCGTAGAAAGGATGAGGTGGATACCGACCGCGCGCGACATTTGGGCGAGACGCACGATACCGGCTTCGAGTTCGCGCGGGTAGGTCTGCATGATGTCGGCGAGCTCATCGATAACGATAACGATGTACGGCATCGCTTCAGGTATTTCGCCCTTACCCTTTTTCTTAGCCGGTTCGAAGATGGTCGTGTGGTACGACTCGATGTCACGCACCTTTTCTCCTTCGAGAATGCCATAGCGACGGTCCATTTCTTTCGCAGCCCACTTGAGCGCCATGATGGTCTTCTTCGGGTCGGTAATGACCGGCGTAAGCAAGTGGGGAATACCGTTGTAGAGGGTGAGCTCGACGCGCTTCGGGTCGACCATGATGAAACGCATCTGGTTCGGCCCGTTCCTATATAGGAGTGAGGTGATGATGGCGTGGACCGCGACCGACTTTCCGGACCCGGTGGCGCCTGCGATAAGGCCGTGGGGCATCTTTGCGATGTTCACATAGTGCGGAGTACCGGTGATATCGCGACCAATAGCGGCGAGTAGGGGCTTCTTGGAAGCGCTCCACTCAGGCGCCCCGATGACACCTCCGAGACCGACGGTAGCCTTCGAGGCGTTCGGCACCTCGATTCCCACGAGCGACTTGCCCGGGATAGGAGCCTCGATGCGAACGGGATGTGCGGCAAGAGCAAGCTCAAGGTTGTTCTGGAGAGAGATTATCTTATTGAGACGCACGCCCTCTGCCGGCTTGATGGCGTAGCGGGTGACGGTAGGTCCGACCGATACCTCGTCCATTTCCACCGAAATACCGAAGTTTAGGAAGGTTCGCTTGATGATGTTGGCGTTCGCCTTGATGTCGCCGACGCCCGGCTTACCGACGTCTACCCCGAGAAGCGAGAGGGGAGGGGCATTATATTCCGCATCGAAATTCTGAATTGCGGGCGTCGCAGGGGCTCCCGGACGAGGACTATCGAACATGGTTACGACCGGCTCACGATCCGCATGTACGGTCTCGACGGCCGGTTCTTCGGCAGCTGCCTCTTCGGCCGCCGCTTCTTCTGCCTGCTCCTTCTTCGAAAGGGTGGGAAGCTTCACTGAGCCGAGTGCCGAACCGGTTCCCTTGGCCAGTCCCTGGAGCGCGCGAGCGATGACGACAATGTCAGCGGCAATGATGAGACCCACTGCAGCTATGGCAAAAAGGAGAATGACCGCACCCCAGAATCCGAAGTACTGCGTCGCTGCGGTTCCTGCGAAGGTGCCGGCCGCCCCGCCCCATGCGGCAGAAATTATTCCAAGGAAGGTGAGTACGGTGAGAACGATAAGACCGATACCTATAATAGTGAGCGGCGAAAGAAAGGAACGCTTAATGGCAAGACCGACACCGGCAACCAAAAGAATGACCGGAAAAAGAAAAGCGGCGATACCGACCTCTCCGTAGGTAAAGCTGAACACGGCAGCGCCTGCGTAGCCTGCCAGTCCAAAGGAGGCGAGGCCGAGGATGAGACCGAAGGCGATGCAAAGAATCGCGGCGGTCCACCTGATGGCCGCCTTCGTGTTTTCAGCCTCGCGCTGCTTACGTTTTTTACTCATGTGTCTTTCTATTTTATCACCTCATGTGGATAACGCGTCGGCCGCCGTTCGCGCCCCGCCCTCGTTGCAACCCCCTTATCAAAGACATATACTTACCGAGTCAAAAGGACATACATACCATGCCAGATAAAGGACAAGATAAGGACATCAGCACGCACCGAAATACCTCCGGTACGTCACGCATTGATGAATTTGTCCTAGATAAAGGTATATTTTCAAACGTATTTGAAAAAGACATTCGTCGCGTTTATATCTATAAGAAATCCGAACGACTCGCCAAAGCTCTGTACTTGGTCGCTCCGGCATTCGTGAATTCGCCCTCACTTCGTAACCGGGTAGACATTATTGCAGTCGGTTTGGTGGACGCAGCAGCGCTCCCTCTACTCACGGCACGCGCCGCTCTTTCTCGCGAGCTGCTCGCGCTCTCGAGCGTGCTCTCGATCGCTCGTGTGGGCGGTCTTCTTTCTCCCATGAATGCCGATCTCATAGCGTATGAGGCGCATGCTCTTCTGCAGGAAATTTCCGCGTACGAAGAGCCTCGCCTCTTTCTTGATGAAACTCCTACGCTTGCCGCATTGTTTAAATCAGTAAGCACTGGTGAAGGTGCGCGCGGTGCGCGGGAAAGCGCTCGACCTCAGGCAAGCACGAATGCTGTAAAGGACACTCAAGGACAAATAAAGGACAACGCACCGAAGCCCGAGCGTAGGGAAGCCATACTCTCCATTTTACGGGGGAAGGGCCCTTCCTATATAAAGGATATATCGACGGTGATTCGTGATATCAGCGAGAAAACCATACAGCGCGAGTTGTCTGCGCTCGTGGAGGAAGGGGTGGTAGAACGTACCGGCGAAAGACGCTGGACTACTTACAGTTTGAGCGCCTAAAGCCGCTTAAAAGGGGACAGGACAAAGATGAAGCGCTCATTGACGTTTCATCTCATTTGCCCTATAGTATCTAGGTGATAGCTGCACGGGACAGGACAGCATTGTAAAGACCGGAAACGGTCTATTTTGCGTTCCTGTCGGTGCCAGTTATCCACATAGGTTTTACAAGGTATTTCGCAACGGCTCGGTATACTGTCCCTACTGATACGAGCTGGTGCGATTTCCTGCATGACCGACCTTTGACAAGCAAATAGGGCTTGTAAAAAATCTGCTACGGTAAGTATCCGTGTGCAGTCTCGTCATCCTTATGACGGGCCAGAACCGCCTGAAATGTACCGATTTACGAAAGAAACTCAGAACGAACTAACCGTTGCCAACTAGCCGATGGGACGCGCGTCGATAGAGCGCCCTGTCGGATAGTGTGAAAGTGAAGTACATGAACGCAGTGTTCAATTGCCCACGGGCAGCGGAACAGTGCGCGATTACCAAACATGAATGGGAGCGTGCAGGGAGACACCCTTTACTAGTTCGTCCCCCCGTACGCCTCAGCAAAAAATTAATTAAAAAACAAAGTTTATGTCTATTACTCAGACAAACATGATCGCTAAGATCGCAGCAGTTGTTGCAGGTCTCGGCCTCGTGGCAATGTCCTTCGCTTCCTTCGCTGTTCCAGCACAGGCAGCTGAAGTCATGACCACGACGACCACGACTACGACCACTACTACGTTCGCTCGTGATCTTACTATCGGTTCTACAGGTGCAGACGTTACTGCACTTCAGTCATGGCTCATTGGTAAGGGATTCTCTATCCCTGCAGGTGCAACTGGATACTTCGGTGCCCAGACACGCGCAGCCGTCTCGGCTTACCAGGCTGCTAACGGCATCTCCCCTACAGCTGGTTACTTTGGCCCGAAGACTCGCGCCATGGTTAACGCAGCAGCAGGCGGCAGCACCGTCAGCACTGTCCCTGGTTGTACAGCAGGAGCTGCATTCAGCTCTACGACTGGCCAGGCTTGCGGTTCATCCACCACAACTACCACGACCTCCAGCCTTTCTGGTGGTGCAGGTAAGCTCAAGAACGTCGACTCGCTCGGCGATGTTGAAAGCGACCTCAAGGAAGGTGACTCAGCAACCAAGGTTCTCGGCTTCTCAGCTGATGCCCAGGATTCTGACGTCGCAGTACAGCGCGTTGACGTAACTCTCTCGATCGCTGCCGGATCCGGCAGTGCATCTGCAAACAAGTACGTTGACACCGTATCCCTCTACCAGGACGGCAAGAAGCTCGCTTCTATGGACGCTTCTGCAGGAGACAAGAACGGACGCGTATGGACCTACCGCTTCTCTGACGTGAACGGTGTTATCCGTGAGGGCAAGACCGGAAACTTCTATGTAGAAGTAACTCCAGTTTCCTCGGTTGGTTCTTCTGAATCAGCAGTAGTCCTCACTGCAGCTATCCCTACTGACGGCATCCGTGCTGTTGATGCGGAAGGTGTATCTGAGACCTACTCTGTAACAGGCGGTTCGAGCGAAACCTTCGCGGTTTCTACGGCTACGGACGGTACTCTCACCATCAACGAGGGTTCCAGCAATCCTAAGTCGTCGACCGTAAAGGCTGATGCAAACAACACGACCGAAGACATTACGCTCCTTTCCTTCAACCTCAAGGCGAAGAACCAGGACGTAACGGTCCATGACCTTCCAGTCGTGGTCGCTACGAACTCTGGTGGCATCCTTTCTGACTACGTTCAGTCAGTGAAGCTCATGAAGGGTTCTACGGTCCTCAAGTCGAAGTCTGCTACGAGCACTGGTGTGAGCCAGACGTTCACCTTCGATAACATCGATCAGGACATCTCTAAGGACGATACGTCTACCTACTCGGTAGTTGTCGCAGTTCGCAAGATCGATGCTTCTGGAAGCACCTTCACTTCGGGTGACACGCTTATGGCGACTGTCTCTGGAGCAGGTGCATGGGATGTCGAGGATGCTAACGGTTCTTCCGTTACTCCAACCGGCTCTCTCGTAGGTAACGCAGTTACCTTCCAGCAGACTGGTATCACCGTGACGAAGACTGATGCGTCTTACAGCAAGACCGTAGGTCAGAATGCTAACGAAGGTGACAAGGTACAGTACTCGATCTCATTCAAGGTTACGGCCGGCGATGACGATCTCTTCATCAAGAACGCGGTAACTAACCTCGGAAGCACTAGCCCATCCGCAGTTACCACTTCCGGTGGAGTACAGTACGCAACGACGACGAGCTCAACGGCTTCGACGACGTCTGCTACTAACCTCTCGGTTGCTGACTTCAACTCCAGCGACACGTCCTCTTACTTCAAGGTTCCATCTGGCACCACTCGCACCTTCACTCTCAACGTAACGTTGACTGAGACTGGAGCAACTGGTTCTACTGGATACGCTGGCGTTCAGCTTGTTGGATTCGACTACGGTACGTCTACAGCAGCTATCACCACGAAGTACACTTCTGGCCTCGACACCTTCAAGACGGCTGACGTCTCGATGTCGGTACACTAGTTAGTGAACTCGCGAGTCTAAAGACCACGGTCTTTAGTTAGCAAAGCAAAAACCACCCTTACGAGGGTGGTTTTTGCTTTATATACGAGAAGGGAAGTGCGACCGTGATATTCTAAAAATAATGAAACCCTCTGGCGGCAAGAAACCCTTTCTCATCGCTGCGCTCGTCGTGGTGCTTGTGGGCGGAGCGATATTCCTGCTGCTCCCGATACTGGTAGGTAGCGGAGTACCGGGCGGTACGGGTTACGCACTTGCGAAAGAAGACCACATTTCGTCGTGGGATTGGAAGGGCGTGTATCAGGATGGGGCGGATAAGCAAAAGAGTGTCACGGCTGAAATAGGTCGCCTTAAGGACCTCATCAGTAAGGGAGGTATTAGTGACTACGATTTATACGTAGGACTTGCTTCGCAGTACGAACTTTTGGGCGACGGTAAAAGCGCGTATCAATACCTCTCGAAAGCAATCGCGCTCGATAAGAAGCGCGGACTTGCCTACATGAATATGGGTCATCTCATGGAAGAAATGGGTGCCTTTGCGACCGCGCGGGTGGCGTATGATGCCGCGGTTGCTGCAGAACCGAATAATCAGGTCTATGCATCCGCTCGCCAGAACTTCCTCGTGCATCATCCGAAATAAAGTCATGAAGTACCTCGTCGAATTCCTCGGGTTTTTGTGCGGCTTTGTCATTTTGATAAGTGCAGCACTACTGGCTATCCATATGACCACCGTGTAGGACGTTCCAAACAACCCGGCTACGTTGTTGCTCGCTCCAGGGCTCGTTCACCGTACCAGCACGTACGTCTCACTCCGCGCTTCGCTCACGCCTAGTAGCCAGCTTGTTTGAAGACGTCCCATTGCTCGGACTGCCGTTTGTGTGTATATTCCTCAAGTACGGACCGAAGACAGCAGGCATTCCACTTCGTGGAAAGAAGCCCTGCCGAGGGACGAAACGACACTCGCACTAAGCGAATGGTCGGGTCGACTGTCTCCACGGTCCTGTCGCAGCAGTGCGGCCGGACCCGTTTCCGTTTCGTACGAACGAAAAAACAAATTATGGCAATTACCAAGCAAAAGAAAGTAGAGATAACGGCAAAGATTGCCGACGCGGTCAAAGATGCCGTGTCGATTGTCTTCGTACGTTTCTCGCGTCTTTCAGTGAAGGACACTTCGCAGATGCGCAAAGAGCTTCGCGAAGGAGGTGTCGGTTACTACGTAGCCAAGAAGACCCTCATTAAGCGTGTGTTGAACGAGCAGGGCTACACGGGAACGCTTCCCGATATGCCGGGTGAGATCGCAATGGTATGGAGCAAGGAGGACGCTACGGCGCCTGCTCGCGACATCTACGCGATGGGTAAGAAGTTCAAGGATACGCTCACTATCGTGGGAGGTATCTGGGACGGAGCCTTCGCGGACGCGACCGCTATGAACGCTATCGCGACCATTCCGCCGCTACCGGTACTTCGTGGCATGTTCGTGAACGTGCTCAACAGTCCTATCCAGGGCCTCGTTATCGCGCTCGACAAAGTAGCAGAGAAGAAAGCAGCTTAAATTTTAATCAACACCATTATGTCTGAAGAAGAAGTAAAGCAGGAAGAAGGCGCTGCGGAAGCGGCACCGGCAGAAGCTCCAGCTGCGGAAGCAGCCGAAGTGGAAGTGCCTGAGAAGTTCAAGAAAATAGTGAAGGAAGTGGAGGAGATGTCCGTTCTCGAGCTTTCCGAGCTCGTGAAGGTATTCGAAAAGAAGTTCGGCGTATCCGCAGCAGCAGTTGCTGTCGCAGGGCCCGCTGGTGCAGGTGCTGCAGCTGACGAAGGAAAGTCGACGGTAAACGTTGAACTTACTGACGCAGGCGCAGCGAAGATTCAGGTCATCAAGGTAGTCAAAGAGGCTCTTGGTCTAGGACTTAAGGAGGCTAAGGATCTCGTTGACGGCGCACCTAACTTGCTCAAGGAGAACGCGAGCAAGGAAGACGCAGAAGACCTCAAGAAGAAGATTGAGGACGCCGGAGGAAAAGTAACTTTTAAGTAATCACTTAAAAGTTACCCAACGGCGCGGGAAGGGGTCGGAAAACGGCAGTTTCCCGTGTCGGAGAGCAGGAAAGGCCCGCGTCATCGCGGGCCTTTCCCCTGAGAACCGAGGGTTCTCAGGGAGGAGCTTTGCGACGACCGCTGGTGGAAAAGTTACGTTCAAGTAGCTTCGCTCGGGTATTTCGAAATAAAAGTCCGGAATATTTCCTTGCTAGGAAATTTCCTCCTGCTCGGCCCGTCGGCCTGCGCAGAGCCTTTTATTTCGAAATACCCTCGCTCCGTTCTGAAAGAAACACCCGCAACAGCGGGTGTTTCTTTCTAATGCAGAAGGGCCTGTTCCAATTGATGGAACAGGCCCTCTCGGTGCTCAACGCCCGCGTAAATCAGACACGTCGAACCGGTCGTTTATTTTAAGGGATTTGCACATGTCATATTCACGAGATGCAGTCAGGTCATTAAGATGCCTGATTTGGATGACCGTGCTTGGCCCGCGCTCGTCTGTTTGGGTATGGTAGCGAAGCGTGCAGATCATCGAATCTACGACCGGTACTTCGCTGACTATGCCGTATACAGGTGGGGGTGTGGGAGGTGCTTTCCCACACGCGTCCACCACAACTGCGATACAAAGAATAAGAAGAACTTTTTTCACGACAGACCTCCTGGGTGCCAACTGGATTCGGTTAATCTATACAGAGTAGACATGATACTGTCAAATACTTGCGGGCAGGTACTTCGCATAGGACAATGCCCAGACTTCACCCATGGACCCACTTTCACGACTCTTCGGAAATCCCGCTCGCCTGAAGCTTCTGCGTCTTTTCGTATTCAATGACGATACGGTCTTCTCGCTTACGGATGCGGCGTTCCGTTCCAAAACGGCAAAAGAAGCGGCACGTAAGGAAATGACGGTACTTGTTGCAGCAGGACTAATTCGAAAGAAAAGCGGCAAACAAGGAAGCGGCTACACCGCCAATAAGAAGTCCGCGCACTATGTACCTCTTAAGATATTCCTTCGTGACACGACCGACGTAAGCGACAGTGACATTCTCACTATGCTGCGTAAGGCGGGTACGGTTCGCGTCGTCGCTCTCTCGGGACTTTTCACGGGCGCGCTCGAGCCTAAGATAGATCTGCTTGTAGTAGGGGATCGTCTCGAAGAGAAACCGCTCGCGAATGCCATTCATACGATTGAAGCGGAGCTCGGTCGCGAATTGCGTTTCGCTTCCTTTACGACCGAAGAATTTAAATACCGCGTCGGTGTGTACGACCGCTTGGTTCGGGACGTCTTCGACTATCCGCACCGCACCATCCTTGATCGCATTTCGGCAAATCAGGTTTAATCATCACATTTGCGCAGTTCTAAAAATTCTTAGATGCGAGGCACTGGATAGGAATGGAATGAGCCGTATGTTGCATACGGTGAATGAATGCCGGAGCCAGGAACGACGCAGGTAAGGATTTTGAGGCTGTGCTCCGTATCCCCAGAGGTGCTGGCTCTACGGCGCAGTATTGCTACACTTTCATATAGGCAGGTCCTGGTGCGGGTCTTAAGCCCCTGCTGGGGCAGCATTAGCCAATTAATTAGCGGAAGCATAAACGTATGTTCCTAACCACCTGGGCGGATGTCCTCAACAACTCACTTCAGAGTCTTTTCTGGGGTCTCGTACAGTTCATCCCCAATTTAATAGTTGCTCTCGTTATCTTCATCGTCGGTTGGCTCGTCGGAGCTGGTCTCGGTCGCCTCGTTGCGCAAGTCGTTGCAGCGATCAAGGTTGACCAGGCACTCCGCGCCGCAGGCGTTGAGAAGGTAGTCGAGCGTGCAGGCTTCACCTTGAACGCCGGGGCATTCCTCGGCTTCCTCGTGAAGTGGTTCTTCATCATCGTATTCCTCGTCGCGTCTCTGGACGTACTTGGCCTTACGGATGTCACGGCATTCCTTCGTGGTGTTGTACTTACGTACATCCCGCAGGTAATCGTCGCGGTGCTTATCCTTCTCGTGGCCGCGGTCATTGCTGAGGCAGCACAGCGCGTCGTCGCAGGCAGCGCTCGCGCAGCCGGCCTCAACGCCGCGAACCTTCTCGGCACGATAGCTCGCTGGGCAATCTGGGTATTCGCTATTCTTGCGGCACTCGATCGCCTCGGCATCAGTCCGCTCGTACAGACCCTCTTCACGGGTGTCGTCGTAGCGGTCTCGCTCGCGTTCGGACTCGCATTCGGTCTCGGTGGTCAGCAGGCAGCGTCCCGCTACATCGAGCGCGTGCGCGATGAGATCACGGGCTAAAGCACTCTCCTTGAACCTGCTCCGGCAGGCTCCGAAAAGCTCCGCGTCGCGGAGCTTTTCGCTTTGTAGGCAGGCGGTCTGACCCCTTACCACTTTTCGTTCATACGCTCACAAATACGCTTGCCGGATAGTAGTAATCGGCTTTATTTGCTGGGTAAATCGATTCGGCTACGAAAGTGGTAAGGGGTTTGACACCGCTATAGGGCCCGCGTATACTCTGCTTTACGTGTTGACCACCGAGAAATTACTAACTAAACGGAGCGGATAAAGAGCCGGAACGGCTCTGCGCGTGAAAACGCGACCCGCCCCGTAAGGGGTGTTTTTATTTCGAGGAGACGACACGCGACCTTTGACATACGAATATGTAAAGTTAGGTAATCAACGCCATGCGTCCGTAAGTACGCATGGAAATTGAAATTGCACCTTCTGTTTTGCTTCGCAAGAAGCGGGAGAGAAGTAATCACAAAAACGTTAGTGGTGTTCAGGTTTCCGCACAGGAGACATGAAGGGTGCACGGTGGATGCCTAGGCTTGCGCAAGCGATGAAGGACGTGACTAGTCTGCGAAATGCTTCGGGGAGGTGACTTGTAACCTTTGATCCGGAGGTGTCCGAATGGGGAATCCCGATCAGTAATGATCATCCAACTTTTAAGTTTAGAAGCTAACCCAGGGAAGTGAAACATCTCAGTACCTGGAGGAATAGAAAACAATATCGAGTCGTGTTCCGTTCGCCCGATGCTTCGGACGGATGGAACACGCCTCTCGTGATTCCCTTAGTAGCGGCGAGCGAAACGGGAATAGCCCAAACCAAATACTTCGGTATTCGGGGTTGTAAGGCAGGAGCGCTGTACTTGTACAGCGTAAGTTACAAAGGATCTCTATAACAGAAGTTGCTGGAAAGCGACGCCCTAGAGGGTAATGGCCCCGTATGTGAAATATAGATCTCTTATGTGCTCCTGTTCCTGAGTAGTTCGAGACACGAATAGCTCGGATGAATCTGCCGGAACTAACCGGTAAGGCTAAATATTG
>JAQBRK010000022.1 GCA_028286505.1 Parcubacteria group bacterium | reverse complement strand
GGTGGATTCCCTTCCTCGGTCTCGAGATAGGGCTCGCTTCCAAACCCCTCATTCCCCGCCCCGAGACCGAGTGGTGGACGGAACTGCTCGTCGAGCATCTTCTTGAGCGCTTCGGTGACGCGCCGTTTACCTTTCTTGACCTCTGTGCCGGTTCCGGAGCTATCGGACTTGCCGTGCTTTCAAAACTGCCGAATGCCTACGTTACGTTTTCGGAACTCGTTCCTGCGCACGCGGAGCTTATCGAAGCGAACATCGAGCGCAACGAGCTCGACCCCGGTCGCTCCGGAGTGTGCATAGGCAATCTTTTTTATCCACTTGAGGACCGTCGCTTCGACGTCATCGCGTCGAACCCGCCCTATGTGCCCTCGGAACGCGTTCTTGATGCAAGCGTCGTGCTGTTTGAGCCCAAAGAAGCGCTCGTAAGCGGCGAAGACGGCTTGAATGTGATTCGCAAGATTGCGGCGTCCGTTCCCGTGCATCTTGCGAAGGAGGGTGAGCTTTGGCTTGAAGCCGATATCGACAACATCAAGGAGGCGCAGCGGTTACTCATCGAAGGCGGCGCGAAGCGCACCGTTATTCGCACCGACCTCTATGGACGCGAGCGCCTCGTGCTAGCATTTTACTAATGCCTACCAGCTCTGCGTACGCGACACCTGTCGGTCTTCACTTCGCAACGGTCTCCATGAGCGAAGTCATTCCGGTTATATTCTTTCTGGTCTTTTTCGTTTGGGCCATCTATACCGTCGTCGCTTCATTCCATTGGCTGCGCTACGCCGGAAATACCACCGTCGCGCTCTCTGCAATCACCGTTCACGTCATCGTATCGCTCGCGCTCGCGAGCTACGCGGTAAGCGGCTTCTAGCATGGAAGTTGAACTCGAGCCGGGAGAACGAGTGATGCGCGCGGTGCGAAAGCACTGGTTCGTGCTCGCCATAACGCTCATTCCGTTCGCACTCCTTGCGTGGCTCCCTACGTTATTCCTTCCTTTTCTGAAATTTATTTCGAACGCCGTTCCTCATACCGGTTCCATATCAACCGTTACCTTCGTAGCCAATCCCCTCTTCCGCCTTGCCTACGGTCTCTGGCTTATCGTGCTGTGGAGCGCCGCCTTCAATACCATCACGCGGTATTACCTCAACGAATGGGTCATCACGACCACGCGCATCATTTCCATTCATCAATACGGTTTTTTCAGCCGCGAAGTGTCCTCCCTTCTGCTTGCTCGTGTGCAGGACGTGAACACCGACGTAGAAGGACTTTTCGGAACGCTTATAGGGTATGGACAGCTTGAGGTACAGAGCGCCGGTACCGAAGAGCACTTCATCATGGATGACATCGCAAATCCGCAGGGACTGCGCGACCTCATCATGAGCGAGATAGCGGCACTTCATGAGGGCACTGCACCTACCGCCGTTTCTCCTCTGGAAAAACTAGCGGGACTTTAGTAGTCTTTGCCGTTGACCGGCGTAATCGTGAGGTCGGAAAGAAGCACATCATCAAGACAACGTACGTTTATGCAGTAAAGCGGGTTTCCTTCCTTGTTCGCGCCTCGTGCAAATGATTCTACGCCGCAGTCCGGACAAAAGAGATGATGAATCTTCATGGTATTGAACTGATAGTCCGTAAGTTCCGTTTCTGACCCTTCAATCAGTTTAAATTGCTCAGGCGGGATAAAACTGAGAACAAGCCCGAGTTTATGGCAACGAGAGCAATTGCATTCGATTGCGCTCTTCAAATCGATTTCCGCTTCGTACTTGAATTTGCCGCAGTGACATCCGCCCGTATAGGTTTTCATAGGGCCTATCCTACCACTTGTGCTTGAAACGTGTTTGACGTCGAAGCGCCGCGGGAGTACAAGCAAGAGAGTAACTCCGCATTCCGTGGAGAAGGAGAAGCCCTTATGAAGGCGTTATCCGTACAACCTAACGAGGAGACAGCGCACAACCTTTCCGCGCTTTTATCCTCGGCCGGCCATGAGATCCTTACCATTCCAACGGGTCACGAGTGTCTTGAAGAAGCGCGACGCATTCCTTATGACCTGCTGCTCATTGATGTTAGCCTTCCTGACGTCGCTGCGCCTCTGCTCGTAGGACACCTGAGAAACGAGCACGTGCGGTCGCCCATCATGATTGTGGCCGGCGGCATACACCAACCGCTTCTTTCTGCCGAATGCTTTGACGCGGGCGCCGACGGCTACATAGACCTACCGGTGCATCAGCAGGAACTCATCGCGCACCTTCATGCCGTAGTTAGGCGGACTCGTTACCACCCGCCCATAGTGATCGGCAACTTAGAAGTCGACACGCATCTCAAGATTGTCAGAGTAAGCGGTGTACCGGTCGTGCTGACTGGCTATGAATACGAAGCACTCGTCACATTAGCCCGCTCTTCAACTCATGTAGTGGATCGAGATCTACTTATGCGGCGAAAAGCGACTGAGCTCGTCGATGTCTCGAATTCCATCGATGTTATCGTGATGCGTCTTCGAAAGAAGCTCTGCAAGGAAGAGGGGTTGTCCTTCGTCATCGAGACCATTCCGGAGAAAGGTTACTGGCTCCATGAAATCTAGTCCCAGTGACAATCCTCCCGTTCCCTGCCCGCTCGTGGCAGGGAACGCTTTTTTTATACCCGCGCCCAATCTGCTACACTCAAAGGAATGGCTCCGAAAGACACGAAGGGAGAGGCTCTCTCCACCGAATCCTATAAAGGCGTACGGGATTTCTACCCCGCCGACTGGGCACAGCTCCAGAGCGTATTCGATACCGTTCGCGCAAAGCTTCGTTCCTACGGGTACGAGGAATACAACGCTTCTCCGCTTGAGCCGGCTGAACTTTACGAAAGCAAGACGAGCGAAGAAATAGTGAACGAGCAAACATTCACTTTCACCGACCGCGGCGACCGTCGCGTCACGCTACGCCCTGAGATGACTCCGACGCTCGCGCGCATGATAGCGGGAAAGAAGCGTGAACTCGTCTTCCCTGTTCGTTGGTTCAATATCGGTAACCGTTTTCGATACGAACGTCCTCAAAAGGGACGTATGCGTGAGTTCTATCAAATAGACGTCGACCTTATCGGTATCGCCGACGCTAAAGCCGACGGTGAAATAATTGTTCTTGCTTCGGAATGCCTTAAGGCGCTGGGTGCGTACGAGGGTGACTTCACCATCCGCATCAATTCGCGCGCGCTCCTCAACGCCGCGACCGACGCGCTTGGCTACACTGCGGATGAGTCAAAGGAATATCTTCGCTTGCTTGATAGGGCTGCGAAGCTTCCTGCAGAAGAACTTGAAGCGGCTCGCGCACCCTTCCGGCGTGAAGGTAAAGACGCTCTCGAGCTGATACTGTCGGGCGAACACCTGGGCGTGCAAGAAGAAAAAGCGAAGCTTGAAGGACTTATCGAGGAATTCGAAGCGCGCGGCATGAATAATGTCGTCTTCGACCCATCCATCATCCGTGGATTCGACTACTACACGGGCACTATTTTTGAGATTTACGACACCAACCCGGAAAATAAGCGTGCGCTTTTCGGCGGTGGCCGCTACGACAATCTTCTTGCACTTTTCGGAGGAGAATCTATTCCCGCCATCGGTTTCGCCATCGGGGACGTTTCTCTTCTCGATTTCCTCGATACCCACGGTTACGCTCCGAAGGCGAGCTCCTCTCCCCTCCTATTCCTCGGCACGCCGTCCGACGACGATATCGCCGCAGCTCAGGAATTCGCTACCACGCTTCGCGAAGCAGGTCTGAGCGTTCTCGTGAACGTTTCCGGTAAAGCGCTCGGTGACCAAATTCGCGAAGCCGCACGACGCGAGATTCCCTACTTCATTGCCTACGGCCGCAACGAACTCGATTCCGGTATGGTGAAGCTCAAGTCATTGAATGAGACAAGCGAGCGCGAAATGAGCGCAGCTGAAGTGGTCGCAGAGTTAAAACGCCTGCGTACGTAACAATTGAGTATGGATAAAAGGATTCAGCTACGAGGCATGGGAAAGCGTCGAGCGCAGGCGTATTTTGATACGACGAAGCGAGACGCAGACGAAGTAGATGGAACTTTTAGACCTACTCTATGAGGGAAATAACGTTTGACATAGAAACAGCAAACCTAATTCCCGTCATGTCTCGGCAGGAATATCACCGGCTCGATATTTCTATTGTCGGTATTCACGATTCAGAAACCGGAGAATTCACTTCGTACTCCCAGGAAGAATTTCCGAAGCTTTGGCCCATCCTTGAGAAGGCCGATGTTCTTATTGGCTTCAATTCCGACTCCTTCGACGTTCCGCTTTTGAATCATTACTATCCTGGCGATCTTACCCGCATTCGTTCGCTCGATCTGTTGTCCGAAGTATATAAAGCGCTCGGTAGGCGCATCCGTCTTCAGTCGCTCGCCGAAGCGACGCTCGGGCATGGTAAATCGGCGGACGGCATCAAGGCCGTCGAGTGGTGGCAGGCGGGGCTGCACGACAAAGTCCGGGAGTACTGTCTTCAGGATGTTAAAGTCACGCGCGACCTCTACGACTACGCACTAAAGAACGGAAAGATGAAATATAAGGATTTACGTACGATAAAAGACATCAAGCTCGACACCAGCAAATGGCAGGTCGCGGGCGACCCGAACGCGTTCACCCACACGCTCGGGTTATAAAAATGGCGCCTCCCGAAGGAGGCGCCATAGTCGTTGCCGTAACCCGCTTAGACGATGCGGATGGGCGTACATTTGCGCTGATCAAGGTCTTTGAGCCAATCACCGACTAGGACGGAAAACTTTGGCCCTTCCGGCTGAGCTCTCCTCTTTTCCTCGAGCGGAAAACGAATCGGCGTATATTTCTCTATGGCCCATTGGGCTGTGGCGAGCACGACACATGCGGTGAGCCCGAGGATGAGGATTCCCCAAATCAGGATTCCAAGTTCACCCCGGGTCGTATGCGGGTGAAAGACCGCGTCATACCCGCTTCCGAACACACCGAACACGAGCAGCATGACCAGTAGAGCGATGACGAGCATTATCAGGTAGCCGGCCGCAATACCGACCGAACAGAACAATCCCCAGAAATACATCCGGAAGATCATGCAGTTAGTACGCGGCTCGGGTAACTCACCCTTTCTGCCGAAGAAGTTGGCCTGCACGCGTGCGCAGGCATAGTACAGCCGCATATAGAAGCGACGACGCGAGATTTCCGTAGTGCTCATGGTGCGGCCTCCGGACCGGTTCGAGGGGTTCTATGTATGGTGTGCCATCTGAGGGCTTATGCGTCAAGCTGCATGCTACTATTTTGATATGAAACCGACGGCAACCGCACGAGATTTTCTCATACCGATAGCCATACTCTTTGCCGGACTCCTACTCGCCATAGCGATTTACGTCGTTCGCGTGAACCACCACATTGAAAATGGTACGGGTACTCCCGACGCCGTTCGCCCCGTCTCACCAACCGACCACATCATTGGGAACCCGGGGGCTCCCGTCACCATCATCGAGTACGCAGACATCGACAGTTCCTATAGCAAAACCTTCCAAATGACGATGGAGCAGATAATGACGGAGTACGAAGGAGGTAAAAAGGTTGCTTGGGTATACCGCCACTTCCCTATCACCACCGATCATGCGAACGCCGCAGCTCACGCGCTCGCCGCAGAATGCGCGACCTCGCTCTCGGTTCCCGCCACGTTCTTCCGCTTCATCGATGCGATCCAGGCAGCAGCTCCTGCGGAGAACCAGTTCAATCCGAATCAGTATCCGACTGTTATTGCGCAGTTCGGGATAGACCAGAACGCCTTCACCAAGTGCATGACCGCGGGCTCGTTCACGAAGAAAGTCCATGACGACTATGCCAACGCACTCGCTTCCGGCGCGACCGGCTCTCCTTTCGTAATTCTTCTGGTGGAGGGCCAGAAGCCTGCACCCATCAACGGCGCACTCCCTTATGCGGCCATGAAGAAGCTCATCGACCAGTCGATTGCCAGTGTCGGTAGCTAGGGTAGAATCGACCCAATGGAACAGCCTAAATTCGAACGAAGAATTTCCCCGTCGCCGGAGCTTGAAAAAAAGGACCGCGAAGGATTGCGCGAGATTATTTTTCAGCAGCTAGTACAGAGCAAGATTCTGGAGCATTTTCATGATGAACTCGACGATGCTGATATTCCGGCAGAAGCATTGAATGAAATATCTTCCACGTTCTATTCACTTTCCGAGGACAATAAGCGTGCGGTCCTTGCTATCCCCGCCCAGTTGCGCCCGGCACTTTTTACCAAGTATGCCGAACGCATTCGTAAAGGAGAGCTCTCGGGCACAGGTGTCGTATTCGACATTCTGGAAAAGGCTCAAAAGTACGGATTCACGATAGGTTTCCATCTTTCTCCTCGTGACATTCGTGCCGACAAGGACGGGTCCTGGGTAGTTAAAGGAACGGAACCCGATCACCGTCACGATGATCTCCCGATGGCCTACTACAGCATGGATTACGCACACCGTTATCTGAAAAAGCCTGCTCAATTTCTATACGTTGTTCGCAGTGAGGTTGGAGAAACCTCGAGCCATTACCGCGACAATGATGCGAGCTGGGGCCACGCTTCCAGTCTTTCCATAGTAGACAAGATCGATATGAAGGCACTTGAGGAAGAGATGAATGAACGTTCGGCCCTCATGGATAAGGCGATGGGTGGACAAAAGAAAGAGGGAGACGCTGGTGCGCCTCCCCCGATTTCGTAACTCTTTTATTCGATCTAACTACCCGTCGCTGGCTTGCGTCATGTTGAACGCGACCAGGGACGTAAAGTGCGGACTGTTGATCTGAGCCATCGTCCACTCGATGAGTTGCGGGTCTTTGGTTACGACAACGAGAGCCTTGATGACCTCGTCCTCCGGAACCGTAGTGTGACCCAAGGAACGTAACAGATTGCCCAATCTTCCGTAGTTCACCGTATCGGTGAACTTTGTATCGTTCACCATCGTGACACCCCTCCGTTTGCAGGCGTGAGAGTACTATAACATACGGCCTATTTTTTGTCTATAGTACGGTAAACAGCTTCAGAATATCGTCGTACGCGTCGGAATCATCCCGCTTTCGCTCCCCTTTGCGCCATTCTCCCGTTAAAAGTTCGCTGATGACGGCTTCAAGCGTATCCGCAAGCTCGGCGCGGGTTTCGTCCGTAAGCGCGACAGGATAGGCGGTTACGCCGTCGGTCGCCACCTGCACTATCGAAGCGGTCGCGGGCGTGTGACCGTTCCCGCGAAGAAGATAGTCATAGAACGCGAGCTGACGCGGATAGCTCGCGTCTTTTTCGTCTATCTTGCTCGAGGTCTTGAAGTCCACGATTTCTTCGCCCCGGTCTCCCTTAAATACCGCATCTATCTTTCCGTAAAGCAGGATGTCTTTCCCGCACACTTCCTTCGTTATTGAAAAAGCCTTTTCTATCGCGACTGCTTCCGCGGTCTCCGGGTGCGCGAGGTAAGCGGCAAGCCGCGCGGTCGCATCTTCAACCACGCGGTCATACGCCGCGTTACGCGGCAGGAGCGAGCGACCGAGCGTACCCGCGAGCGTCGCATATGCTTTGTCGGTATCCTTGGTCGCAAGGTACTCGGCTATGCCGGCATGGACCGCGCTTCCGATAGTGGTCGCGGGGCTTTCGGGCTCATGAAGCCGGAGTACGCGGCGAGCAAAGAACACGGGTGGTGATTCGATGTATTCGTTCAGTGCCGAAGGCGAAAGCCCTTCCTCCGTTAGGTAGGTATAGACCAAGTCGTTTACCGCCTTTGTCGGCTCGATAGTGGCATGCAAAAGCGGGAGCGGATTGACGGCAGACGTTACGGTTGGAAGTCCTTCCGGAATAAGGAGCGAGGGCGGCAAGTCGCGACCTTCACCCGACTCAATGGAGTACGAAAGCACGAGCTCGTTCTTCGCGCGCGTGATGGCCACATAGAAAAGCTTCGTCGCGTCTTCCGCGCTTCGCTTCTGATCAATAGGCGATGGAATCTTTGCGGGCATACCGCCTTTTTCCCATTGCCTCGCGTTCATGCCAACGACGAATACCCGCTCAAATTCCATGCCCTTCGCCTTATGCGCCGTGATGACCGTTACCATCCCCTCGCGCAGCGTCACGGATGATTTTACGCTCTCAAGCCCGTGCTCGTGCGCTTTCGTGAAAGCGGATACGACTTCTCGGAAGGAGCGATTCGGTTCGCGCGCCACGATTTCTTCCACATGCATGAATACTTTTCGCAAAAGCCCGAGGTCTTCCAGGTGCTCGGCGTGCGAGAGGAAATAGCCGCGAGCACCCGTGTCGGCGATAGCCCGCGAAAGCAGCGGGAGCGCGCCTTCCGAAAGCGCTGCCTTCTGGAGCTTCTGCAGGCACTCGGCAATCTCGGGCTCGGCGAGCGTGAGCGAGCCCCACAGTTCCCTATCCCGGTTCTTAAGGAGCATCTCGGAGCGGAGCGCGAGCGGAAGCTCCCACCACGGTGCGAGCAGTGTTTCCCGGAGCGCGGCGATATCAAGCGGGTCGGCAATGGTTCGCATCAAGGCAAGAATGGAGCGCATTAAAGGTCGCGCGGAAAGAAGCACGTCACCCGCGCGAAGCGTCGGGATGCCGCGAGCCTCGAGATGTTCTGCGAACAAGTTGGCTGTCGCGTTCCGACTTGAAATGACCGCTATTTCTTCGGGTGCCGTTCCGCTCGCAATTGCTTCCTCGATAAGCTGCGCGACCTGGTCGCGTTCGGCGAGCGGGTCAGCGGCAGCCAAGAGCGAGACCGTTGCCGTTCCTTCACGCACCGCGGAAAGCTTCGGGTGTTCGCCGGTTGATGCAGGCACCTTCGCGATTACGCCGTGGGCGGTATCAAGCAGGCTTTGGAGCGAGCGATAACTGTCGGTCAGTTGTATGAGCTCGGTTCGCGGGAAATGCTCGGTAAATGTTTTGAAATGCGAAGAGTCCGCGCCTTGGAAGCGGTAAATGGCTTGCTTCTCGTCCCCCACTACGAAAATATTCGGGTGCTCGTCATACGCGAGCGTATCAAGCAGCGCGTGCTGCAACGCATTTGCGTCCTGATGCTCGTCCGCAAGAATGTACTGATACTGCTCCTGTACGCTCGCTTTCAGGTCTGCGTCGGCATCGAGCCCCGTAACCGCGATGTTGAGCACGTCCGCAAAGTCATAGACGTCGCGCTCATCCTTTAATTTCTCATATGCTTCGATAAGGCGCGCGGCTTCGGCCACTTTCTCGAGGCGTTCGAGCTTCTTCTCGCCTTCCGGTTTCATTTCGCCTTTGCGGTCGCCGCGCACGTAGCAAAGGGATTCGTCGGCGCGCAAGCGCGCCGCTTCTTC